>SLOV01000187.1 GCA_007132345.1 Kiritimatiellia bacterium | reverse complement strand
TCTTCGATTCCGATCTCTGAATGCCTATTCCCGCCTCTTGCCCTGCGGCTCACCCGGAAGGTTCGCCCTACCTTCATGGCGACACCTTCACTTCCACGCTGTAAAGAAGGGTTGACGCAGGTTCGTCATCCGTCAGCGTCTGCTCTGCCCCCGTTCCGGGAACATCGATCTGCCCAACGACATTGCTCCAGCCGCCCGCCATGAGGTCATCCCGGCGAATGAGCGTGTAGCTCCGCAGTGTCGAGGTAGGCGTGAAGGCCACATCCGTTTCACCGCCATCGGTCGAGATGGAGGTAATTCGCAGGTAGTTGCCGGGAACGGTCGGGTCGACATCCATCACGAACTTGCGCCAGGCCGGCAAATTGTCCCCGGCGTCATACGACTCGTTCACGCCATAATTCGCCAACCACCAGTTCGGCGTGCCCATCGGCTGTGTGTCAAAGGCCAGCGTCCGCACGCCGTAGTCGGGCGCCGCGCCGCTGAACTTGACCCAGCCGATGTTCTCACCCCAGGCATGGCCGGAGAACGCGCCGTTTGCGATATCGATCGCCGGTTGGCCGTGCGTCTGCTCGAAGTTGATCCAACCGACGTTCTCGCCCCATGCGTAGCCAGAAAGCAAGCCGTCCGCCGCCAGGTTCACCCCCCAGTTGCTGCCGGTGGTGTTGGCGTACGGCCCACCGCCCGCGTTCCCCATGACGATCCACCCGATGTTCTCTCCCCAGACATGACCCGAAAGCCACCCGCCGGCCCCCTCGAAATAGTGAATCCTCACCGTGTGATGGTCCGAATGCGCATTCAGCCACCCCACATTCTCACCCCACGCGTACTTGTGCGCCGGGTCCGTTCCCGTATCCATCGCCCCTGCCGCCAGCGTCCCCGCCAGTAGCGCAACGGCCACCCATTTCATCGCTCGCATCGTGCATCTCCCTCCAGCGGCTCCGTTCTTTCGCCGATTTCGCCCGGCACTCGACCCTCTGCACGCGAGCCGCATCGCGTTCATCATGTTAATTTGATGCAAGTATCCTAATGGGGCAACAAGAATCTCATTTCTTTACTCGTGCACCTGCTCGTACGCGCCGATTCTTCCATCGCACAAGCACTGACCCCTTTCCCCCAACCCCATATTCTCCGATCGCGTCCGTGGGCACGGGCAGCACCCATGATGGTGGCAAAAAGGCCCGAGCCTTTCTTGACCTCCATCCCTTCTATTGCAACGTTGATAGCATGAAAACGACACCACACCCCACCCCACTTCGGAGCAGCGAATGCGGCCCCTTACCGGGAACCGCCTACACAGCACTTTCTTATCAGGCCGTTCAACACCCAGCGGCTGCGCACACGCAAACAGGAACTGAACAACGATCTTCGCACCGACCGCTGCAAGGCAAAAGACCTGCCTGCGCTGGAATACGGCAGGCCGACGCCGGAGCACGACTTCAACAACAAAACCGGAGACCGACTGGAGCGCTTCGCCGTGTGGATGGGATGTCGGGAAAGGGTCCCCTGTCCACTCTTCACGTTCTTAACCTCGCGGTTCAGCGTGCCGAATATCTGGCACTGCCTTCTTCCCTGACCCTCTTTCCCCAGCTACTCTTTCCCCGCCTCATCACATTGCGGACAGTAGCGCTGCATAAACGGTCGGTCGTCCCGGAGCAAAAAAGCTTCCAATAGCCGTGCCGCATTCAGAATGCTCTCCCTGTGTATGATTTCATTGCGCTTGATGATCAGGGCAATTTCGTCCATGTGCGCAAAAATGCGCACACTGTCCGCGTCGTGCTTCGATCGACCCTTGATGAAACCGATCAGGTTTCCGGCCTCGTCCCGCCAGACCCGGTCGCAGTGTTCCTGCAAGAGAGGCTGACAATACGCGGCAACAGCGTCCTCTTGCCCTGGAGGGCCGTATAGACGACAGAGCCTTTCCAGACATTCCTTCAATTCCTCTTCTCTCATGGTATGCGTTGTGCCATGAGAACACGCTCGCGTCAATCCTGCGGACCATGATGCAAACCGGCCTGGAGTTCAGGAGTGCCTGGAGGCTCTGCTTTCGATCTCACCGGGCGTGATGCCGCACGATCTTGCCTTTGATCATGTAGATCACATCTTCGGCGATGTTTGTTGCGTGGTCGGCCACGCGTTCCAGGTGCCGGGAGATGGAGAGCAGATGGATCAGGGCATCCACCCGCTCCGGCTCCTTGCGGATGCTGGCCTTGATTTGCTCGTACATGGCCCGGTTGATCTCGTCCACCTCGTCGTCTGCCTCGCGAACCGATTTGGCCAGATCCACGTCCTGCCGCAGGAGGGCGTCGAGGCTGTTGCGCACCATGGCCTGCGCCTTTGCGGCCATATCTGGAAAGTCGTACGGCGTCTCCGGCAGACTCAACGACGAAAGGAAGATGGCCCGCTCGGCGATGTTGACGGCAAGATCGCCAATGCGCTCTAGATCGTTGTTGATCTTCAGCGCGGAGACGATGAAACGCAGATCGTTCGCAACGGGCTGATGCAGCGCCAATATTTTCAGGCACTCTTCCTCCACGTCCACCTCGAGGTCGTCAATGCTTCGGTCCTTCTCGATCACCCTCATGGCCAGAGCCTGATCCTGATTCATGGCGGACTGCACGGACTTCTGCAGGTTATCCTCCACCGTCTCGCACAACAGCAGAAGGAGCCTTCTTAACCGGTCCACTTCGCGGGCAAAATGCAATGACACCACAACCTCCGTTTCTCGTCGTTTCCCGCGTTATGGGCGGGCGGCCAAATAGGCGTCAATCGTCTCCATTTCCGTCGAGATGACGGTGATCCCCAACGGACCGGCGGCCGGGCGGCGCACCTGGCGCGCGGGCTTTCCCTCTTCCTTATAGCGCTTCAAATCGTCCGAGTCCTCTTCAAAAACCCACAGGCGCCCGTCTTGGTCAATCTCTGTGTAGAAGCCGGGTTTCGCAACGATGTAGGCCGTGATGGTTTCCATTTCCGTCGAGATGACCGTGACCCCATTCGGGCCAGCGGCGGGGCGGCGCACCTGGCGCGCGGGCTTTCCCTCTTCCTTAAAGCTCTTTAGATCTTCCGAGCCCTCCTCAAAGACCCACAGGCGACCGTCCTGGTCCACTTCCGTATAGAAGCCCGGCTTCGCGAACGGATCCGCCTTGGCCACCGTCTCCACTGTGGCAGGCGCGTCTGTCACGGCCGACTCCATTCCGGTCGCGGCTTTTCCGGCATACGCACTCCCGATCGTCAGTCCCCCGGCCAATACGGCCATGAATACAGATCCGATTATGATTTGCTTCTTCATATGATACTCCCTTTTCTTCTGGATGACATACCGCTTCGTTAACCAAATCGTCCCGTTACATAGTCCTGTGTTTCAGGTAGCAATGGATTCTGAAAGATGACGTCGGTCGGGCCGTATTCGATGAGGCGGCCGAGGTACATAAATGCCGTGTAGTCGCTGGATCGCGCGGCTTGTTGCATGTTGTGCGTCACAATGAGAATGGTGTACTCGCCTTTCAGTTGTTCGATGAGGTCCTCGATCTTGTTGGTGGCGATCGGGTCCAGCGCCGAGCAGGGCTCGTCCATCAGGAGCACCTCCGGCTCGGCGGCAATGGCGCGCGCTATGCAAAGCCGCTGCTGCTGACCACCCGACAGGCCCAGCGCGCTCTCCTGCAGCCGGCCCTTCACCTCGTCCCACAGCGCGGCGCCGCGCAGACTTCGCTCGCATACTTCGTCGAGGGTCTTCTTGTTGCGTTCTCCGTCAATTCGCAGGGAGTAGACAACGTTTTCGTAGATACTCATCGGGAACGGATTGGACTTCTGGAACACCATGCCCATCCGCTTGCGCAACTCGATGACATCTACGCCAGGCCCGTAGATGGAGGCACCGTTCAAGACCATGTCTCCCTCGATGCGCACAGTATCGATCAGGTCGTTCAGGCGGTTTACCGATCGGAGCAAGGTGGATTTGCCGCAACCGGAGGGCCCGACGAGCGCGGTCACTTTCCCTTTGGGGATGCGCATGGATATATCGTGTAGTGCCTGGGCCTGGCCGTACCACAAGTCGAATTGTTCGATCTCAAGCACCCCTTCTTCGGAGGCCAGCGCCTCATGCGTTTCCGAGGCCACCTTGTCGCCGCGGGCGATGGCCTCCAGGCGGCTGGCGGAGGCCATGGGTGCGGCGCGTGTCTCGTGTTGCTCTGTTCGGCCGGGTGTGGCTTGGACAATCATAGGGTTCTCCTGAAGCATTAGAAGGCTCCGGTCATAAAGCGTTTCCGCAATTTCCCGCGCAGGACCATGGCACTGAGATTCAGCACCACGATGATGCCGATCAGCAGCAAGGTAGTGGTGAAGACCATGGGCCGCGCCGCTTCGCTGTCGGGACTTTGGAAGCCGACGTCGTAAATGTGGAATCCAAGGTGCATGAAACTGCGGTCTAGGTGAATGGGACCGGTGAGGATGGGGCCCAGGGTACCGCTCCAGTTCATGAAATCGAGGGGCAGGTCCGGGGCGAGTTTGACGGCACCGACCAGCATGAGCGGGGCCACTTCGCCTGCACCACGGGCCATGGCCAGAATCATGCCGGTCATAATGCCCGGCATGGCGCGCGGCAGCACGATGCGGACAATGGTTTGCCATTTGCTGGCGCCACAGGCGTAGGACCCTTCGCGCATGGAGCTGGGTACCGCCGCAAGCGCTTCCTCGGTTGCGACGATCACCACGGGCAACGTGAGTAGCGCTAAGGTCGAGGAGGCCCACAACACGCCGCCTTTGCGGAACGTGGGCGCGGGCAGGCGCGCGGAATAGAACCATTCGTCAATGTATCCGCCAAAGATGTAGCAGAAGAACCCAAGACCAAACACCCCGAAGACGATGCTGGGCACACCGGCGAGGTTGTTGATGGCGATGCGAACGGCGCTGACCAGTGGACCGGCCTTGGCGTACTCGCGGAGGTAGAGCGCGGCCAACACACCGAACGGCACCACAAATAGGGTCATGACCAACGTCATGGTCACGGTGCCGATGATCGCCGGGAACACGCCGCCCTCCTGGTTGGCTTCGCGCGGATCGTCGGTCAGGAACTCCCGCCAACGCGAGAGGAATACCCCCGTCTTCTGGGCTGCCGTCAGCCGGTTGGCCGGATACGCGCGCACCACGTCGGCAAGATGAAGTGTCGTTTCCTGCCCCGTCCCGGTGCGCATACGAAGTACATACCGCTCGTTTTTCTGGTTCAGGGCGCGGATTTCAGCCGTGATGCGCGCATGGTCTTTCCGCACACGCGCAAACGTTTCTTCGTAGTCACGGCGCGCCTGATCCCGCTGTTCGGCGCCGATCGCCCCGCCATCAAAGCGGCGCTCCGCGTCTACCATTGCCAGGCGAGCGCGCTCTTCTTCGCGGTTGGCCCTGCCGATATCGTGGGTCTCCAATCTCTTGCGGGATTGCCACCGTGCGCGGATCTCTTTGTGAATGGCCTGAACTTGCGCCCACACGGACTCCGGGGTGTCCGCGACCACTTCGCCGTCTATGAGAAAAGAGAGCGGATACCCGTAAAAGTTGCCCCATTCCATCCGTTCGGCGACAATCGCCCACTCCGGGTTGTGTTCCTCGTCTATGTTGTAGTCGGACACCCAGTGGAACCGGCTACCGGTCAGTTCGTAATTTCCTGTGCGCACCAGCCTGCGGCGCACAAAACCATCCCGCTCGCCCATTTCCCCTTGTACGCGTTTCAAGCGCGCTTCGTCGAGTTGCGCCAGATTTGCGACGGGCGGTTGGTAGAGTTGCTGACGGGTCACCTCGCCGAGCAACAGTTCCCCGCTGGCCGTCCGCACCTCGACGATGGGGAGCGGCCAGAAATTTGCCGCGCCCATGAACCCCACATAGACGAGCATCGTGATGATCATCAACAAGGCAATCGCCAGCGCGCCGCCGGTAAGCCAGACCATCGGCTCGCCTTCGGCGTACAGCGTCATGCTACGCCGCCCGCGTTTGCGGGATGCACCCTTGGTTGAGTCGGGGTTCGTCATAATTGGTAGGCCCTCTTCCGATAGCGTTGACGCACCACTTCCGCCACGGTGTTGATCGCAAACGTCATGGCGAAAAGGATCACAGCGGCGAGGAAGAGCGTACGGTAATTGGTAGAGCCCTCCACCGCCTCCATCATTTCCACGGCGATGTTCGCGCTTAACGTGCGGAAGCCGCTAAAGATATTCCATTCCATGATCGGGGTGTTGCCGGCCGCCATGAGCACGATCATGGTCTCGCCCACCGCGCGGCCGAACCCGATCATGACGGCGGAGAACAACCCACTCATCGCGGTGGGCACGATAATCCGGACGGCCGTCTGCCATCGCGTGGCCCCCGCGCCCAGTGAGGCGGAACGCAGGTGCTCGGGCACCGCGCTCATCGCATCGTCCGCAATGGTGTAGATGATCGGCACAACGGCAAATCCCATGATGAAACCAACGACAAGGGCGTTGCGCTGGACATACTGGTCGATGTACGACCCGCGCGGGTCCCAAAACGCGCCGAATAGCGATGCAAGGATGTACGCCATCAACAGGGCCAGCGCGGCCGCAATGAGGAACTTCGCCAGATCCACCCAGGCAAACGTCAGGCGGCTCCAACCGTACGAGCGATCGAGCAGGACTGGATTTACAAACCGTATGGTCAGGAAGGCGCTCAACAGCATGGACAGCGGCGCAAACAGGATCAGCCAACCTCCCACCGGACTGCTCTGGAAGGTGGGATTCGCAGCATCCTGGCGGTGCGCGCTCAGCCAGGTCCGGAAATCACGGATGACGACGGCACCATCCGCGAACTCGATATCGCCCTCCGCGACTTCGCCCATCAGTTGTTCCGCCACCGTCTGGTCGAGGACGCGCACACTGAACAGCACCCGCTCCAATCCGGGCCCCAACTGGCCCGCCATCCAAAGACCGACAGGGATGACAACAATCATCAACAGGAACCGCAGTTTTTGATAGCGCATTTGCGTGGTGCGCGACAGTAGTTGCCAAAGGCAGGCCGCTGTCACCAAGGTCACCGGGATGGTGATGAAAGACACCAGCATCGCGGGTACGCGCGATTCAATAAACTGCGCGAGAACCAGGCCGGCCAGAAAGCCAAGCACCACGCTGGGCAGGCTTGCCATCATTTCAATGGCCGGCTTGACCTTCATCTTCAGTTTAGGGTGGAGGAACTCGCTGGTATAGATCGCCGCAAGGAGGGCGAGCGGCACAGCAAACAACATGGAATAAAAGGTCGCCTTGACGGTCCCGAAAATCAGCGGCATGAGCCCGAACTTCGATTCGAAATCGTCCGTGCCCCCGGTGGACTGCCAGACATGCCGGGGTTCGGAATACCCCTCGTACCAGACGGGCCGGAAATAGGCCGCCAGCGTGGCCTCGGAATGAGGGATGGCGATGGACCATAAAGCCACAGCGCCCCCTCCCACTCCGATCAGCCCGTCGTCTCGCGGATTGAACAGGGCCAGGCGCACCGGCTCGCCGCCACTCATGCGCACATCCGCAAGCAAGCGTTGGACGGTGGCATTGTGGATCCGCATCGCCCCGTTTTCATGACCCGCCACAAACATACGTTTGCGCTGCGAGGCAGACAGGTGCGTCACCGGAGAGGCCGGCGACGGACCGGCAAGATGTTGAACAGGAACCAGGGCCAACTGATCGGGGGTTTGGATCGTTCTGGCCCGGATATCCTGCGGCGCTCCTTTGTTGCGGCCAGATTCGTCCCAATCAATTGCGCGCATGCGCACAGTCAATGCGGGGTTGTCCGTGATGCCCTCGGGCCTGATTCGGAACCAGCCGGTGACGTTCCCGTCCGTATCCCCCACCAGCAAAGTCGTCTTGCCGATCATGTGTCCGATGGCGCTTACGGACACCCCCGGCGCGGGGCTCAGATCCACCGTTTCCACGTGTTGAATATGCTGGTAATCGCGGGTATCGAAGCGGTACAGGATGCCGTCGCTCCAAATCACGTAAAGATTGTCGCCGAGCCCGGTCAGCGTGAGGTAAGCGGGAGCCCATGAACGGACCCCATACAACACCTCACCGGTCGTCGTCCGGTAGGTTATCGCTCCGGTCAGCAAATTCCGACGGCCGCGCGCGCGCTGCATGAAGATGCGCCCGTCCGCCGTCATGGCGGCGTAATGGATCTCGTTGCGACTGCCGGTGTGGTCGATCAACACCACGGGCTCACTGGATCCCGTTGCCAACGGATCCTGCAAGTCCACGCTCAACGTAACGTGCCGGAGCTGCCGTTCGCGTGTCATCTGCACCAGCCCCTTTTCGTGCGTGGCGACATCACCCACCGCAATGGAGCGGAGGTGTTCCGGGGCATCTTCGACATCGATAAAATTCAGGTTGAACTGGATGCTGGCAAACCGGACGGAGCCGTCGTCATAGCCAAATACCGCTACATCATCCCGTTGTGGAAAGGACCAGGCCGTGAGGGTGCGCTCCGCACTGGACAAGGCCACTTCATCCAGCACCTCGCCGGTATCAAGGCGGAATTTTCGTACGACACCGTCCTCGGAAACCGTCCAGGCCATCAAGTTATAGTCATCCACAGCCACATGGACAGGCATGGCGCTCTTCGCCTGCTGTTCCGGCATAGGGAGCGGCGCCCGCCCCCTCTTATCGACGTGCGGCGCGCGGAACAACGGGATGACCACGGCGATCAGGAAGATAAATACGGTGGACACGGCCACAATGGTGCCAAGCCCGCCCACCATGATCACCGCCCGTGCAACACGGTCCTTAACCTTTACGCTCCAATGGGTGGAGCGACGACGTTGTCGTCCGGTGAAGCTGGCGGGCGCGTTACTCATGCGGGAGATCGGTGTTCCGTAGTTGTTGGGAATAAGGAACTGGGCGGACGCGGCGTGTGCGCCGCGCCTGCCCAGGAGTTGTTCTTTGCGTTTAGAAGTCCGGCGTGATGCCAACCGACTGCAGCGCGCGGCGCGCGACTTCGGCGTTGACCGGGTAGTAACCGTCACGTACGACGTCGAGCTGGCCTTGCCTGCTGAACATATACTTCACGAACTCGCGGCGCAAGGGGTCGAGCTCGCCGCCGGGCCGGTAGTTGGCATAGACGTAGAGGTAGCGGGCCAGCGGATATTCACCCGAGTAGGCGAATTCCGCGGTGGCAGGCACAGGATCGCCGTCCGCATCCGCGGTCAGCGGCACCGCGCGCACATCGGCGGTCATGTAGCCGATGCCCGAGTAACCGATGCCGTTAATCTCGCTCGCAATGCCCTGGACGACGGATGAGCTGCCCGGCTGCTCCTTCACTTCATCCCGATAGTCGCCACCGAACAAGGCATTCTCCTTGAAGAATCCGTAGGTTCCGGAGGCACTATTGCGTCCATAGATGGAGATGGGGCGATTGGCCCAGGCGCCGGTCAGGCCGACCTGACCCCAGCGGGTGATATCATCGGGATGACCGCCGCGACGGGTCTTCGAGAAGATCGCGTCCACTTGCTGCAACGTAAGGCCTGGGATGGGGTTGTCCTTGTTGACGTACACGGCCAGCATGTCAATCGAGGTGGGCAGCGGCGTGATCGGGTAGCCGTAGCGGTTCTCGAATTCGTCCAGTTCGCGGCCGCGCATCTCGCGACTCATCGGACCGAAGTGGGCGGTACCCGCCACCATCGCCGGCGGCGCGGTGCCAGATCCTTTGCCTTCGATTTCGATCTGGACGTTGGGGTAGAAGCGCAGGAAGCCTTCCGCCCAGAGCGTCATCATGTTGTTCATCGAGTCCGACCCGACGCTCTTCAAGTTCCCGGACACGCCGGCCACCGGCTGGTATTCCGGAAGGTTGGGGTCCACTTGCACCTGCGCTACTGCCAGTCCCGCTCCCGTCGACAGCACAGCGGCCAGCATCATGATCTTGGTTGCTTTACGCTTCATTGTATCCTCTCTTTGGTTATTTCGTCTCCACTCGCTAACGTTGATTCCTGTCTCCGCCAAAAGAGTACGGGCCGGCGTTCCGTGCCGTGCTTTCGGGCTGTCCATCCGTTGATTCGGCGCCCGCATCTCAAAGTGCTTCCGTTAGGATTCCATGAGCGCATCATTATTTATGCGTACACGGCCTCCGCCTCGCAGTCTTTCACCCGTCTCGATCCGATGGTCCCCAGTGTCGCGCCGCTCTGTTACCAGGTTATGCCCGATCGATGAGAAAGCCGTCAGAGCCTGCGAGACGTGTGTTCAGGCTTCTTTGTGCTGGATGAAACGGCGCGCCGCCGCTTCCCAGCTATTGGCTTCCGCCGCGCACCGCGCGTCTTGGGCCATGCGGCTGCACTCCTCCCGGTTTTGCATGAGGCGCATCATGGCGTTCGCCATCATCTCCGCCCGGGAAGCGTCAACGACCAGGCCGGTACGCTCGTGCTCCACAATTTCCGCCGGTCCACCGCGATCCGCGACGATGGCCGGCAATCCGCTGGCTTGCGCCTCCAGCACCACGTTTCCGAACGTGTCCGTCATGCTGGGGAACACAAATACATCCGCCCCGGAATAGGCCTTCGAGAGCGCTTCCCCTTCCAGAAATCCCGTAAACACAACCGGGTGACCCTTCGCCAGGGCTTTTAATGCGTCGAGGTGCGGGCCGTCGCCCACGACCACCAACTCGGCGTCCTGATGTTGCGCGCTAACCTGCGCAAAGGCCTCGACAAGCTTCTCTACGTTCCTTTCTGACTCACCGCATTCTATATCCACGCTAACACGATATGAACGCCGCACGTGATGATGCGTTCACATTCACTCACTAGAGCAGCAAGCCAATTCAGCAAGAGAACGCGAGTAACTCAAGTAACAACCAAGGAGAGTAGGAAGAATGAAAAGATACCGTAAACAGATGTTGGCGACCGCGGCCATTGCCGCAGCCGCGTTTTTCGGAACGTCAGCCGAGGCCCAATACAATGACCTGTTGAAGGTCCTCGAGCAAAATGAAGCCATCACCGCTGAACAGGCGGCCGAGCTGAACAAGAAGGCGCCCAAATACACGGTGCGGCCCGCCACCAGCGGCGTGGTGAAGGATCTGCAGATCCGCGGACGCATTCAAACCCAGTTCGGATACGTGGACGCGAAGAACGACGAAGGTAGCGACGATTTCAACACCTTTGAAGTCCGCCGCGCCCGTCTCGGGCTGCGCGGGACGCTGTTCGATAGTGTGCGCGCCCAGCTCGAGGCCAACCTCGTTCCGGGCTCGGACCTGTCCATGCGGTCGGCGTTCCTGCAATGGCGCGAACACAAGCCGTTGTACCTCAAGCTCGGCTATGACAAGCCGCACTCGAGTTTGGAGGAGAACACCTCTTCCGCCGAAATCCTGACCATCGAGCGCTCGCTGATCAACAGCCTCGTTGCGGCACCCGGCCCAATGACCGGTCTCTCGCTGGATGGCGACGTCCAGATGCTGACCTACGGTGCGGGTATCTACACGGATTCCGCGAACCGGAACCCAGGCGGAGACGACGCCCGGTATCTCTACAACGCAATGGTTGGCGTCAAACTCGACGACCTCGTCGGTGAGGGCAACCAGCTCCGACTGCAAGGGATTTACCTGGCCAGTGACGACAGCAATGGCAACTTCGGCGCACGCTTTGACGACGCGTTTACCGTGGCCGCTCACGGCGTGTTCGGTGGCTTCGATCTCCGCGCGGAATACCTTCTCGGCGATGACGACAGCTCTGAGATCAAAGGATTCTACGTCATGCCCTCTTTCTATCTGACCGACAAGGTCCAGGCCGTGCTGCGCTATGAGCAGGCGGAAAGCGACAAGGCCCGTGGTGTTCGCGCTCCGAGCCGCTACACGCGCGATGTCCCCTCCCTCAAGGTCCGCGAACCAGAAGACGGCGTAAAGGTGGATCCGCAACGGGGCGACGAGTACCAGGCCATCTATGTCGGCTTGAACTACTACATGGCCAATCACGGCCATAAGCTCATGGCCGGCGTGGAATTCGCCGAACTGAAGAACACAGACACCGGCACGTTGGAAAGCACCACCTTCACCGCCGCGTGGCGCATGTTGTTCTGAACTCTGCAAGCAGAACCATCGATACAGCAGGCCGCGCGGCTATCGCGCGGCCTGTGCGTTTCCTGTAATAGAATCGAGTGTGTTGCGAACGATAGGGGTAGGGACGGCGCATTGGCTTGCGCCGCCCCTCCCTCCGAACCGGACGTGCGGATCTCCCGCATCCGGCTCTCCAGTCAGCACTTTGCTCCATGTCGGAGACTGGAAAGTTCCTGTCTGCAGGCTGCTTCAAGGCAGAAGAGCCCGAGTGTGTCAAAGTATCGATTCGGCCAACGTTGATGGTCTTTACCTCGCGCACGTCCTCGCCCGCCCTTCCGCTTGCGCAGAATGCTTCGCAATCGGCACCGCACCCAGCCATCTACATTGACGAGCACCAGGGGGTGGGCATGTTTGTAATACCCGTACCAGCCCCGGAGGATGGGATTGAGTTTCATCACCACCGCTTCCAGGCTGTGGCCATTGGCCCGCTTGGTTAGCGGTTTGATCTTCGCTCTGAAGTGCTTCATGCTTTTCGGACGGATCAGCCGCCTGAGAGTTCCCTTGCATGTTCGCCAAAAACGGTATCCAAGGAAGTCTACATGGCTCCCTGGCTCCGTTAGAGACACCACGCAGGTCTTTTCCGGGTGCAGCGTCAGGCCCGCCTCTTTCATCCAGGCCCTGATCGCTTCCAGGGCTTCCTGGGCGGCTTCGGCATCGCGGCAGAGCACGACCATGTCGTCGGCATACCGCACCATCTGCACGCCCTTCTGCTCCATCAGCCAATCCAGAGGGTTCAGATACAGGTTGGCGAGCAATGGGCTGATGACCCCGCCTTGCGGCGTGCCAGCCGTCGGTTCCCATTCCTTCCCGGTTTCCATCACTTTGGCTTTCAGGAATCCTTCGATGAGCCCCAGCACACGGCCATCGGCAATGTGTTCTTTCACTTGCTTCATCAGCCGTTCATGGGGAATACAGTCGAAGTATCCCTTGATATCGATATCCACGACATGCACATAGCCGCTCTGGAGCAGCTCATCCACACGCCGTAGCGCATCCTTGCAGCTTCGTCCGGGCCGAAACCCATAACTCTGCGGCGCAAACTCGCGTTCAAAGATCGGTTCGATCACCATCCGTAACGCCGTTTGCACCACCCGATCCACTACCGCCGGAATCCCCAACGGTCGTTTCTCTCGGCTGCCGGGCTTGGGTATCCAAGTCCGTTGGATCGGCCGAGGTCGATAGGTGCCTCGCTTTAGTTGCTCCTCTACAGTACGCAACCGATGCTCGGCCTGCTTCTCGAAGCGCGACACCGTCACGCCATCGACACCGCAAGCGCCCGCATTGCGCCGCACCTTCGCCCAGCCGAGGGCCAGGGTTCGTTCCGCATAGACCTTGTCGATCAAGCTGAACCACTTGCCCCCTTTGACCCCTCTTTCGAGGGCTTCCAGCATCCCTGTGCTCCAGACACCACGTTCGGCTTTGTGGCGGTCCCACAAATCCTCTCCTCCTTGCTTATCCGGTTCCGGAACTCCCGGAGGTCTTGCTTCGCGGTCTCTGTCGCTCATGGGATTTGCCTCCCTGCCGCCCTTCGCTCCATCGGTTCTACCCGCTTCATCGCT
>SLOV01000290.1 GCA_007132345.1 Kiritimatiellia bacterium | reverse complement strand
TTGTCGACGAGTTCTTGTTTGTCCATGGTGAAGCGGGACATGTAGGGGGCGTCTCCGATCTTGTGTTCGGGCTCGTGTAACTCCCTCCAGAGGCGGGCAGGCGCCCCTCCATCCCAGAACGAGTCTATGAAATGGAGGGCGGAGCTATGCGACGCCGCTCACCGGGAATATTTGCAGCCAAAGTCCAAGCGAGCCTTCAGGCCGCCGCTCCCGACGGCAAGTACAATTCGGATGAACAGAAACGTCTCACAAAATCCGGAAGCGCTCATTCAACGGCCTATTCCAGGAGGATTCTTTCGCAGACAGGGTGCTGGCATCTGCGCTACAATGGAGGAGATGAAGAGGCGATGGGCTTTTCTTGTATTCCGTTCTCCGATCGGGAGGCGAATGCTCCGTGGCACCATATTTCTTGCCGTCTTTGCGGTTTGCACCTTGGTACTGCCCGGCCCTTTGGCGGGCTACTGGCGGTCAGACCTTACAGATTGCCTATGCTCTTCGAAAAACCTCGTCGCGTTCCGGAATGGTACCGTTTATTTCTGGAGTTCGGCACATGGCGCCGCGGGAGAGGAGGTTGGGGAGTACAGGCGCCGCTTCCTCTGGGTGGACTGGATGGTTGAAGGAGATAAGTACCGGGTTTGGCCGGGCTGGCTCTTCATGCTGATCTTCATGCCAGAACAACCGCCGTACACCGATTCGATCATAGTCCTGGGCTTTCGTGAGTTAAGGCCTGGCTTCATTCGTGAGGCACTGGCCACAGAACCGCAGCCAGCTCGACCGGTCGTTTCCGCTCCGGAGAGCAAGCCTGTTCCATAACTTGGCTCACACTTGATGAATTCGTGAGTTAGTCAGGGTTCCACAACACCCCCCTGCTGATTTCTGATGGGATTCCCCGCCCATTGCGCTTAGACTGCCGACCATGATGAGAAACTGTCGCTCGTTTTCGGCTGTTCGCTGCTGTCTGCTCATATCCACAATCGCCATGCTCTGGGTGCCTGCGGTCCTGGCGCAGGAGGGGTTTGAGCTGGGGGACACGATCGGCTCGAATGTCTTCAATATCGAATTGCAGGTCGGGCAGGCGGATTATGCGGAGACCGTCTCGATCGCCCCGGTCCGCTCGGAATGGGATGCCACCTTCGTGCGGCTGGCGGGAGACCTGGTGTTCGAAGCGCGTGACCCGGTTCAGCTCCGCCTGCAAGCTTCGTTCTTTGTCACGGACTCGGCGCAGGAGCAGTGGCGGGAAGCGAACGTCGTGAGTCAGGTGAACCGCATGGATAGCACGGGCGCGGAGCTTGGGTTGGATGGCGGTGTCCCGCTGGCGAAAGGCGAGAGGGGCGATCTCATGGGCTGGGCGGGCTTTGCCTATCGCAACCATTCCTTCGAGCGCTCCCGCTTCCGGTCAACGCTGGGGCCGGACCCCGGTTTCGGACCGGTTGGCGAGCGCTATGACCTGTTACTGGTCCGCGCCGAGCTGGCAGGGAGCCTGATGCTGTCACCCACGCTGTTTGTCGATGCCGCGGGCCAGATCGGATATGTCTTCTTCTCGCGGGCCAATAACGATCTGCTCGGCGTCATTGAAACGAGCGGCGGCGTGGTGCTGGAGTCGCGTCTGGACCTGCGCTGGCAACTGGACGAACGGCACGCGCTGGCTGCGGGGTTGCGGTTGGGTGTGCAGGATCTGGATGGCGATGTGAAGCGGCTGAGCCCGGTGCGGGACCTGGCAGGGAATGTCTTCGACCGGATCGTGGAATGGCCGGACAACCGGTTCGAGGTGATTGCGGTTGCGCTTCGCTGGAGCTATTCCTTTTAAGGTATTCGGTCGCGATGAGCGGACAACCACCAGAGCGAAAAGCCTCGCGCGAGGAGCGAATCGAGATCCGGTTCCTGGAAGGACTGCGTCGCCGGACCCCGGACGATGTGGAGTTGTTGAAGGCGTTGGGCGATCTCTACACGCAGGTCGGCGAGTTCGAGAAGGGGCTGGAGGTGGACCGGCATTTGAGCGGCCGTTGCCCGGACGATGCCGGTGTCTGGTATAACCTCGGGTGCAGCTTGTCGCTGCTGGGGCAGCTTGAGGAGGCGCTGAAAACGTTGCGCCATGCCATCGACCTGGGCTGGTGCGACCGGCAGCATCTGTTGGAGGACAAGGACCTGGCGCCGGTGCGGGCGCATCCGGGGTTCGAGGAATTGCTTGAACGGTGTCCAGCCTGAGCGGAATGGCGCGGGTGTTTTAAGGATAGGGGTCTTTATCCGTCAGGCGGTGCAGCGTCAGGACAAGCTGGGTCAGGGCGCAGAGGGAGGCGGTCAGCCAGACAAGAACGACACGAATAGGGGGGCCGCCGACGAAGCGGTCGGAGTCGGGGATGAAGATGTGGTAAGCCAGCCGAACGCCTGCGCTGAGGAGCGCGATAAAGAGAAAGACGCGCACCGTCTCGTCGAGGACGAGGCGCAGGCGGTTCGGGGCTTTGAGCAGTGCGGCGCGGGAAAACTGTTTGAGCGGCACCAGGGCGGCAAGGCTGAAGACCAGATAATGCTCTCTCGGATCGGCTTCGAGCCCGAGATAGAGCAGGGTGAACCAGAGGGTGAGGGCGGCCAGGACCATGTAGGCATGCTGCGCGAGGTAGGCGAGTGGGGGGAACCACCGGTCGGCGGACCGGGCCAGGCGATCGCCAAGGCGGGTGCGCGGGTGGTCGGTGTAGAAGAGATCGTGCGCCCCTTTGACGATGAGGTAGAGGCCCAGCAGGAGGCCCAGCAGCATGACGACCAGGCCGCGCTCGCGCGGGGGCCAGCCGGCGGCGATGACGCCCACCAGGAGCAGGCAGACGAGCCCGATGCGCTGCAGGCGCCGGTAGGCGGTGCGGGCGCTGCGTCGGGAAAGCTCGAATTCCGCCAGCGGGTGGTTCAGCATAAGACGACCATGCTGGTGGGTTATAGCTTGAGTGACAATCAGAATCGATAGGGCGACGATGAAGAAAGGGCCGACAGGCGAGATTCGCATTACGGGCGGGCTGCTGCGCGGGCGCCGCATTGGGGTGCCGCGGAAGAATGAGCTGCGTCCGACGCAGGACCGCGTGCGGGAGGCGGTGTTCAATTCCATCGGACCGCGCCTGCCGGGGGCGAAGGTACTCGACCTTTTCGCGGGGACGGGCGCGCTCGGGCTGGAGGCCTGGAGCCGGGGCGCGGGGGAGGTCTGGTGGGTAGAGCGAGAGCCTTTGCTTGTGGCCGCCCTGGAAAAGAATGTGCGGGCTTTATGCGTGGATGGCGGTGCCACGCACTGTGTGCAGGCGGATGCCTATTCGTTTCTCGATCAGCCGCCCGACGCGGCCAGAGGGTTCGATGTGGTTCTGGCCGATCCCCCGTACGAGCGGGACGGGGAGGCGCTGCAAAAGACCTTGTTCGCCCTGCGGGCAGCCCCTATTTTGAAGGCGTCGGGCCTCTTGGTGTTCGAGCAGGCGGCGGCCGCCAAGGTGCCGACGGTGAGTGAATGGCGGATCCTGCGCGATCGCCGCTATGGGTCGACGCGGGTCTTGATGCTGGTGATCGAGCCGGAGAGCGGCAGGGAGGCAGAATGATGAGTACGGCGATTTATCCGGGGACCTTCGATCCGGTCACCCTGGGGCACGAGGACGTGATCGAGCGGGCGGCCCGTCTCTTCGGGCGGCTCACGGTGGCGGTGTCGGCCGGGCGCGGGGCCAAGGCGCCGCTCTTTTCGCTCGAAGAGCGCATGGAGATGCTGCGGTCGGTGACGGCCCGGCTACCGAACGTGGAGGTGGCCTCCTTCGATGGGCTGCTGGTGGATTACGCCCGCGCCTGCGGCTGTACGGTCCTGGTGCGGGGACTGCGCGCCTTCTCGGATTTCGAGTACGAATTCCAGATGGCGCTGGCGAACCGGAAGCTGGCCGAAGATGTCGAAACGGTGTTTCTCATGCCGAAAGCGGACTATAGTTATGTGAGTTCCAGCATCGTACGCGAGGTGGCCGCACTGGGCGGGGCCATAGGCGAGTTCGTCTCGCCGCCGGTCGCGGCCCTGCTGGCGCGCCGTTTCCCGCAAGTGAAGAGTTGAACAGCCGCGCGGCGGCGAGGAGTCGGGCCATGCAAATCAACCTTTCTCATATTCAAGAGGGTGGACGCGCCTATGAGGGTGAAGAGCCTGCCGGGATTCTGGACGTGGAGAACGACCCGTTCGTGCGGGCCCCGGCGCCGGTCCGCTATGACCTGCTGGCGGAGGTGGTCAGCCAGGAACTACTGGTGCAGGGCCGGGTCGAAACCGAGCTGCAAATGGCCTGCTCCCGATGCGGGGAATTTTTCTCGACAAGGGTATGCGATTCCTCTTTTCTACGCGCCTACGAATTGACGGGTGAGGTGAGTCTGGTCGATCTCGACGGGGATTTGCGGGAGGCGATCTTGCTGAAAATGCCGCTGTTCGCGTTGTGTTCCCCGGATTGCCGCGGCCTCTGTTCCCAGTGTGGCTCCAATCTCAACCGGGGTTCGTGTGGCTGTGCGCCGTCGGCAACGGATGGCGGTGCATGGAGTGTACTGGACGAGCTGAAGTGGTAGAGAAGCCCACCGTTGCTGCCCCGTTGCGGGCCGGATGTCGAAGGATAGAAACGATAACGAGGTGAAGTCATGGCGGTACCGAAAACGAAGAAATCGAAGAGTCGCATGCGCATGCGCAAGGCGACCACCCACAAGCGATCCATTGCAGCGGCAAGCACGTGCCCCTCGTGCGGCGAGTCGCGGCTGCCGCACCGTGTCTGCCCGGCGTGCGGCACCTATGGGGGCCGCCAGGTATTGTCTATTTCGGTCGACGACTAATGGCCCGTATTGCGGTCGACGCGATGGGGGGCGATTACGCCCCGCATGAGATCGTTCGTGGAGCGATCGACGTAGCGGCGGCCCATACGGACGTTGAGAAGATCTTTCTGGTCGGCGAGCAGGCGGCGATCGAGGCCGAACTGAACGCAGCAGGCGACTGGCCGCGCGACCGATTGGAATTGGTGAATGCCACGGAAGTGGTAGGCATGGACGAATCCCCGGCAACCGCGGTGCGGCGCAAGAAGGATTCCTCCATCAACCGCGCCGTCGACCTGGTGAAATCCGGCGCGGCCCAGGCGGTCTTCTCGGCGGGCAACACCGGGGCCGCTGTGGCCTCGACCACGTTGAAACTTCGCATGCTCGAAGGGGTCGATCGCCCGGCCATTGCCACCGTGGTTCCCTCCCCGCATAGCCCGTTTGTCCTGCTCGACGCGGGGGCCACGCCCGACTGTACCCCCCGCATGCTGGTCCAATTCGCGGCAATGGGCTCCATTTACGCACAGGAAGTGCTGGGGATCGAGCGCGCGCGCGTCGGCCTGATGAGCATCGGCGAAGAGGACGCCAAGGGCAACGAAACCACCAAAGAAGCCTTCCGCCTGCTGGAGAAGACGCATCTGAACTTTATCGGAAACGTCGAGAGCCACGACACCTTCGAGGGCGAAGTCGACGTTGTGATCTGCGACGGCTTTGTCGGCAACGTGGTCTTGAAGACGGCGGAGAGCGCGGCCAAGGCGGTCACGACCTGGATCAAGAACGAGGTGAAGCGCCGCTGGCTCTACCAACTGGGCGCGCTGATCATGAAAGGCGCTTTCGAGAACATTCGCGAACTGGCCGACCCGGCCGCCTATGGCGGAGCGCCGCTGCTGGGCGTGAACGGGTTCTGTGTCATCGGCCATGGCTCCTCGCGTGCCAAGGCGGCGCGGAACGGCATTCGTTTCGCCGTGCAAAGCGTGACGCATCAAGTGACCCCCCGCCTGCTGGCCGAAGTGGCGCGCGTCAACGAGGCGGTGGCCACATGACCAACGGTACACCGCCCTTCGGCCGGACCGTGCGCATCAAGGGAACCGGCTCCTATGTTCCTGAGCGCATCCTGACCAACCGGGAACTCGAGTCCATCGTCGATACCACGGACGAGTGGATCTATTCCCGCACCGGCATGCGTGAGCGGCATATCGCGGCCGACCATGAGGCGACCTCCGACCTGGCCGCCATCGCCGCGCAGCGCGCCATCGAGAATTCGGGGCTGACTCCGGCCGACATGGATATGATCCTGGTCTGTACCAGTTCGCCGGATATGTTTTTCCCCAATACGGCTTGCCTCGTGCAGAAGAAAATCGGCGCCCACCGCGCCTTCTGCTTCGATATGGAAGCGGCCTGCTCCGGCTTCCTCTATGGGCTGGAGGTGGGGCGTCAATTCGTGCAGAGCAGTAGTGCGGAGAATGTCCTGGTGATCGGGGCCGAGAAGATTTCGCCCTTTGTGAACTGGAAGGACCGCACCACCTGTGTGCTTTTCGGCGACGGAGCAGGCGCGGCGGTACTACAGGCCGGCAACGGGCGCGGCATCATGGAAACCATTATGGGCTCGGACGGGCTCCTGGCTGACCTGCTGATCATGCCGGGCGGTGGCAGTCGGTATCCGCCGACGCCCGAAACCCTGAAATCGGGCATTCATTTCATTCAGATGCAGGGCCGCGAGGTCTTCAAGCATGCGGTGTCGAACATGACCAAAGCGGCGCTCGACATTCTGAAACACACCGGCGTGTCGATTGCCGACGTCAAATATATCATCCCGCACCAGGCGAATGCCCGCATCATCCATGCGATCGGCCAGCGGCTGGGCGGGCGCCCGGACCAGGTCTACATGAACGTGGAGCGATACGGGAACACCTCGGCGGCCTCGGTGATTCTGGCCCTCGACGAAGTGGCGCGGGGCGGTCAACTGGAGAAGGGCGACCTTCTGTTATTTGTGGTCTTCGGCGCTGGCTTCACGTGGGGCGCCATGTTGATGGAGTGGGATAACTCATGAGTCGAAAAGCTGTTTTGTTCGCCGGGCAGGGCGCCCAGGCCGTGGGCATGGGTAAGGACCTCGCGGAAGCCTTTCCCGAGGTGCGGGCTCTCTTCGATCGCGCCAACCAGGCCATGGGCTACGACCTGGCCGCCATCTGTTTCGATGGCCCGGACGCGGAACTCACCAAGTCCTCCAACACGCAGCCGGCCATCTTCGTGGTCAGCCTCGCGGCCTATACCCTTCTCCGCGCGCAGTGCCCATCGGTGCGGTTCGACTATGCCGCCGGCCTCAGTTCGGGGGAGTGGACCGCGCTGCATGTGGCGGGGGTCCTGACGTATGAAGATACGCTGAAGGTGCTCGAGGCGCGCGGCCGGTTCATGCAGGAGGCCTGCGAACGCGCCCCCGGCGCGATGCTCAGCGTGATCGGGCTGGGCGAGGACGCCCTGGCGGCCATCTGCGCCGAGGCAGGCGTCGCCTTGGCGAATTTGAACAGCCGCGACCAGACGGTGCTTTCCGGGGCGCGCGATGCGATCGTCAAAGCCGAGGGGCTCGCGAAAGAGGCCGGCGCCAAGCGGGCCATTCCCCTCAATGTGGCCGGGGCCTTCCACTCGCCGCTCATGGACGAGGCCGCAGCGCGCTTACGCGAGGTTTTGGCCGGAATTCCCCTGAAATTCCCGGAATTCCCCGTCATCAGCAACGTCACCGGCAAGCCGCATAGCGATCCGGAGTCGATCCGCGCCGCGATGGTCGATCAGGTCACTTCTTCGGTTCGCTGGGTGCACGGCATCGAATGGCTCCGCAGCCAGGGGGTCGGGGAGTACGTCGAATGCGGCCCCGGCAAGGTGCTGACGGGCCTCGTAAAGCGTATTGACAAGGAGGCGCACCTTCATACGATACACGGACTCTCCAGCTTAGAGGGGGTTGTGAAGGCGCTGGACGCCTGAGTCGAGGACACTGTTTATGGGATCGTTGAATGGGAAAATAGCGTTGATCACCGGCGCCGCGCGCGGCATCGGGCAGGCCATTGCCCTGCGCCTGGCGGGCGAGGGGGCGGATCTCGTCCTCTGCGACCTGAACCAGGAGTGGCTGGAGGAGACCGCCACCAAGGCGCGCGCCCTCGGCCGCCGTGTCGAATGCGCTTCGGTCGACGTCAGCAACGCCGATTCGGTGCAGAAAGGCGTGGCCGCCCTGACCGAGCAGTTCGGGCGCATCGATGTGCTCGTCAACAATGCTGGGATCACCAAGGACCAGTTCCTGCTCCGCATGAGCGAGGCCGACTGGGATGCCGTCCTCGACGTGAACCTCAAAGGAACATTTCTTTTCACCAAGGTGGTGGCCAAGCAGATGCTCAAGCAGAAGGCCGGGGCCATCGTCAATATCGCCTCGATCATTGGCTTGATCGGCAACGCCGGACAGTGCAATTATGCCGCCTCGAAGGCTGGCGTTATTGCGCTCACGAAATCGGCGGCGCGGGAGCTTGCATCCCGCGGCATCCGGGTGAACGCCGTGGCGCCGGGCTTCATTCAGACGGCCATGACCGATAAGCTTACCGCGGATGTGAAAGAAGCCATGTTGCGGAACATTCCATTGAATACTCTGGGTACGCCGGAAAATGTGGCCGACGCGGTCCATTTTCTGGCAAGCGATGCAGCCAGTTACATCACCGGCCAGGTCATCACTGTCGATGGCGGCATGGTGATGTCGTAGCCTTTGTCAGCGACAAACAGGAGGAAACAGCCATGTCTCTGGAAGAAAAAGTGAAGAACATCATTGTGGATCAGCTCGGGGTATCGGCCGATCAGGTCACATCGGAAGCCAGCTTCATCGATGACCTCGGCGCCGATTCACTCGATACCGTCGAACTCGTCATGGCCTTCGAGGAAGCCTTCGAAGCCGAGATCCCGGACGAGGACGCCGAGAAGCTGAACACCGTTGGCGCGGTGGTCAGCTATCTGAAGGAAAAGGGCTTCGGCGAGTAAGAAGTACGCCTGCGGTTTCGAGGCCGGGAGCGGCACAGCAGTGCGGCTTCCGGCCTCTTTCCGTGCCCCCCGTCTTTTCGCCCGTTCGCTTCTTCAGCTCGACATATGCCGCTGGAGCATTTCCTCCACGGCGTGGACGAGGTCCCGCTTTCCGATCGGTTTCTGGACGAAGGCGCAACGCATCTTCGACTGGGTCATAGCCTCCGCCACATGGCGGCTGTCGTAGCCGCTGCAAAGCAGCACGGCGGGCGTCTGCCAATGCTTCAGCCGGCACAGTTCCCGAAGCTGCTGGAGCACCTTCTGGCCATCCATGGCAGGCATCTTCATATCGAGGATGATCAGGCAGTGGTGCGTCTCTTCGAAGGCATGGATCGCGCGTCGCCCGTTCTCCGCCATTTCCAGGGAAAGGTCTGGAACGTTCAGGCGGAGAATGTTGTTGAATAGATTGCGGATGTTCGTTTCGTCATCAACGATCAGCACCTTGTTCTCGGAACAGGGAGTCCGCCGATCAAAGGTGCGATATCGATAGGTCTCCGCGTCCAGGGGGGAAGGCGGCGGCAGAAACCCGTCGCCGCGCAGGGTGCGCAGCGTTTCCGTCAGGCGCTGCGCGGGCTTCTGAAGGCGCGGATTCCCCTGAAGCTCGATCCAGCTCAGGATCTCCTGCAGCGGATCGTTGATTTCCCCATAGAGTGCGTCAATGCGCGCCTGCGCCTCGATGGCCGCGGCGCCCCCCTCGCGCAAAATAGAGGGAGGGCGCAGCGTGACCACATAGCCGGGCGTACCCCCCATCTCCATGAATTGCGCCATTACGTGCGACCTGCTCTCCTTGCCACTGCCGAGGTGCAGCGTCCAGTCGTCTTCGGCGCGGCCTTCCGCGCGGAGACTCTCGCTGAACGCCGCCGCATCCGGCGGTCGCTCACGGGAGAGCAGCGACGAAAAGGGCCGGCCAACAAGGGTTTCCATGTCCCGCTCCAGAAAGCGGATGGCCGCCAGGTTTGCGTCACGAATACAGCCGGTGCGCGTGTCGAGCACCAGGATCGGATCAACATAGTGATGGAAGATGGAATCGTAACAGTTCGACTCGCCAGTTTTCAGCACAGCACGGTCCTCCAGAGGGGGTTGCGGTTCGCTTCATTCGCCAGGATGAAGATATGGAGGAGGGGAGCAGAATCCGCGCCGGTTATGCCAGGAGGCGGAGCGGGTGAAATCGTTGCTTCGTCCCCTTCGCCCGATTCCGCTCCTTCGCCCAGCGCGGCCTTGCACGGCTGCACCGGTTCGAGTGCCGGCGCGTCGCCGCTTCTTCGCACAGAAGACCGCCTGAGGGAGCGGAGGAGTCATACCAACTAATAATTCCTATCGGTACAAAAAGAGGCTACGAAGCGTTTGCTCCGCTATGTAGCCACCCATCTCCAACTAAACTCAATACAGGTTCTGGAGACTCCCAGTATGGGCGAAGCGCCTCTGCGAGCTTTTGCTCAATGGCATCGAGTGTCTCGAACACCCGATTGGCGATACCGTCCTTGATAACATCCCAGAGCTTCTCGATCGGATTGAGTTCCGGCGAATAGGGCGGTAACGGCAGTACGTGCACCCCAGGGGGCAGACGGAGATCCTCGGGCGAATAGTGAAACCCAGCCTGATCCCAGATCACGACATGCTCCGCATCCGAATCACTTGCAGCAATCTGTTCAAGAAACATTCGGGTAAGCTCCAGGCTCACAGAGGGCAGAAAGCAGAATTGCGTTTCCCCTCCCACGACGTCCAACGCGCCATAGACATAACCCCATTCGTACTTCTGTTGCGCTGGCTTCACCACACGCACCCCGCGAAGGCCCCAACAGCGACGGCGAATCGAGTGCAGTCCGTAGCGCGCTTCGTCCTGAACCCACACGCGAACACGGCGCCCGGCCGGAAGATCCAGCTCCCGGAGCCGGTCGTAAAAGTGCGCTTTGAACGCGGCTTCGGCCTCAACGTCCTTCTTGATGTGTACGGGACGCGGCACCTTCAACGCCCCTCTGCATTTTCCCAGCCAGTAATAGATGCTGCCCATCGAACGCTTCAGCCCATGCGCATCCAGAAGCCAACGCTGAATCTCCGGGCCCGTCACCCATCGCCCTTGCTTGAGCCCCTCGAGCAACTCCTGCTGAATCTGCTCCTTCTGCATCGTTGTCGGCCGCCCTCCTCCCTGCCCTTGGCGAGACGGTAATCCCGCCAAGCCCTCCGCGCGGAAGTTCGCGATCCATGCCTGGATCACGGACCGGGAGCGCCCGAGAACCTGGGCGATCTCTTCATAGGTATGCTGGCCGCCATGTGCCAACAGCACCGCCTGGCACCGTTCTTTCACACGTGTATCCTTCGTTTTGCGATACAGCCGGCGAACTTCAGCCGTTTGTTCCGGTTGCATCCTCAGTCGTAGTTTTGGACGTCCTCTTTTCATCCCCGACATCTTGCTCAAAACCGTCGGGCAAGGCAATGATTATTTATACCGATAAGTATTATTTATTGGTATCAGTCCTGGCATACGTGCAGAATGAAGCGGAGGAAGCGGAGGGGTCAGTCTCGGCATATGTGCAGAGAGAGCGGAGGGGTCACCCGGCATACGTGTAGAAAGAGGCGGAGGGCTCTGTACATTCGATCGCTGCACGGTCGCGCGCATGGCGCTGGATCGCTAGCGCGGATCGGCCAGTGGTCAAGCTATGCCGTGGAAGTTTTCTTCCATCGTGTTGAAGTTCGGTTTCATTGAATGGACTTTTTCTTGCAGGAAATGGAACTGTTCTTCCAAACGAATTGGAGGCGCGTTGGGGTGCCCTGTTGAGGATTCCGCGAGGAGATGGGGGCCATGCGAGTTTGTTCCGATGGGCTCTGGGGGACGGGATTCAATCCCGTCCTACTTTTGCGGAGAGGCTTCCGTAAAGGCGGAGAGGGCAGGGGGATTGCGCGGTGATTGCCGCCATGATGAGTCTGCGTCACACGGTTGGCGCGGTCAGCGCCCGCGCCCATAGCAGTCGACGCAACACATGGCCTGATCGCTTCATCCCTCTGTGGGCGGCCGCGCTGAGGCCGCATCGGGCAAGGAGGCGGGGAGAAGCCGGGCAGTCCCTGAATACGACCAGTGCCTGGAGGGAAGAGGCAGGTCGTCCATATGGGCAGCGCGGCCAGCCCGGGAGGGTGCATATGTACATTCTGTGGAGCGGCGAAGATGAGTGCGATGCGGAAGGCCCCGTGTTAGAAAGGGGCTGTCTGTGAATTGCGACACTGGCTCACAAGCACACGCGCTTCTGAGAGCGGGTGGGCAGCCTCTTTGCTTTGTATTGACGGGTTCTCGTGGAGAGCGCGCCGGGAGGCGGGTCAGTCTGAAGCGGGAAGGGATCCTCGGTTCCTCCTTGTTGCACCCTCCTTTCAGTCAAGCGGCGAGAGTTCACCATTCAGGTCCTCGCTGGTATCGGATTTCTAGAGCCCCCTGCCCTTGGTCCCTCGGGTGCTGAGAGCTTCGTGGCGCTTTGGGGCCGAGGCCATATGGTTGGCCTCGAATCTGCGCGTGTCGGCCGGGCGGGCTTGCAAACCCGGCGGCTCTGCGGTATTGCTTGGTCATGACAACGCTAGAGCGTGAATTGCTTGCTTTATCGAAAGAGCAGAAGATCGGCATCATGGAGCGTCTGTGGGCAGACCTGTCTTCGGACGAAGGGAGTTTTGATCCGCCGTCCTGGCATCTCCTGGCTCTGGATGAGACCGAGCGCGAGCTGGCCGCAGGTAAAGTGCAGTTTGAAGATTGGGCGGATGTTCGACGTCGGTTGCGTGATGCATGAAGATTAGAATCCTCTCCCTGGCGTCTCGCGATCTGCTAAGGGGTAAACGGTTCTATGAACAGCGGGCGGCAGGTTTGGGGGACTACTTCATCGACAGCCTGTCGGCAGACATCGAATCACTACGAATCTTCGCGGGCATTCATCGTAAGATTCGCAGTTACCACTGCCTCCTGGCCAAACGGTTTCCATACGCCGTGTACTACCGTGTCGAACAGGGTGAGATAAAAGTTTGCCGCGTTCTGGACTGCCGTCAGAATCCGATTAAGACGGAACGCGCGCTGGCGGAGGAACCGAATGTGAAAGAGTGACGACGCGGCAGGCGGACGCGGGAGGCGGGTCAGTCCGCGCAGAGGGGAGAGGGGTCCCCGCATACGTACAGAAAGAGGGGAGAAGTCCCGTCATACGTTCAGAATGAAGCCGGTCCCGGACGGAGGCGCGAGAAAAGGCATAGGGGTCAAAGGCATAGGGGTCAGTCCCAGCATACGTGCAAAGGCATAGGGAGGCATAGGGGTCAGTCCCGGCATACGTGCAGAAAGAGGCGGAGGGCTCTGTACATTCGATCGCTGCACGGTCGCGCGCATGGCGCTGAATCGTGAGCGCGGATCGGCCAGTGGTGAAACTATGCCGTGGAAGTGTTCTTCCATCGTGTGGAAGTTCGGTTCCATTCAATGGGAGGTTTCTTCCATTAAGTGGAACTTTTCTTCCGTACGAATCGGAGGCGCGGCGGGGTGCCCTATTGAAGATTCCGCGAGGAGATGGGGGCCATGCGAGTTTGTTCCGATGGGCTCTGGGGGACGGGATTCAATCCCGTCCTACTTTTGCGGAGAGGCTCCTGTAAAGGTGGGGAGGGCAGGGGGATTGCGCGGTGATTGCTGCTATGATGAGTCTGCGTCACACGGTTGGCGCGGTCAGCGCCCGCGCCCACAGCAGACGGCACAACACCTGGCCTGATCGCTTCATCCCTCTGTGGGCGGCCGCGCTGAGGCCGCAGCGGGCAGGGAGGCGGAGGAGACCACACATACGCATATTCTTGAGGGAACTGGGGCCGCCCCAGAAGAGAGACAAAGCG
>SLOV01000357.1 GCA_007132345.1 Kiritimatiellia bacterium | reverse complement strand
TCCGCGAAACAGGACAGGTCCCGCATATCGCCTTCGACGGTTCTCAGGTTCAAGTCTTCCCGTTCGGCCACCAGCCGGTCCTGCTCGAGTTGGAGCGGGGAGTTGTCGAACACCGTCACCTCCGCGCCCGCCGCGGCGAAAATCGGGCCCTGCTGCCCGCCGCCCGAGGCGAGGCAGAGCACGCGGCAGCCCGGCAGTGGCGGGAACCAGTCGCACGGCACCGGTCGCGACGGGGTCAGGAATATATGCCACCTGCCGGACCGCGCCTCGGCGATTTCCTCAGGCGACACCGGGATCGTCCATACATTGCCGCCCTCGACCTGCCGATTCCACGCCTCACGATTGTAGTGTCTGATGTCCATCCTCTTCCTATAAACGTCATCACGGTTTAACCCACGCGCGATGCCTCGGCAAGCAGGGCGTCTCCTTCCGCTCTCAGCAGGTGGGGCCAACTGTCTTCCTTCCATGCCGTCTTGTCAGGCGCGGTGGCATGCGCGCAGCGGGCACCGTAAGCGAGAGAATACACACAACTGGCAAGGATGCACTGCCGCTCGCGCGCGGAAAAGGCACGGCCCCTTGCCTGCTCGTAATCGGCGAGGAAAGCGCGGATATCGGCGCCGGTAGGAACGCGACGCACCTCCTGGCGCGACCAGTCCGCGGTGAACCCAGCGGCGGCTCCGCCCACGATTGCGGTTTCCTGCCGGTACACCAGCGAGTCCCAATCGAAGACCGCCACCATGCGTCCGCCTTGAAACCGGATGTGCTCGACCCGCCAGTCCGCATGCCCCAGCACACAGGCGCCCTCGTGGTCCATACCGCGGCGAGCTCGGCGCGCGAACTCGTCGATCCACTCAGCACGCGCAGCCGTCTTTTCGAAATCGAATATCCTGCTGTGTGGCTGAGGATACAGCGCCTCCCTGGACGTACGACGTTGAAGATATTGCGCATCCCCTTCGAAAGAACGCAGCAGACGGATCAGTTCGGCAAGGCCGGCGGCTATGATCTTCCGGTCGGCGGCCTGAAAGGCATCGCCTCGCCGGCCGCCCTCGATGAACGCTTCAGCGGTGGCGAGGCCCCGGCCGAGCGGGACCGGGCCCAATAGAAGCTCTGGGCATGGAAACCCACGGGCATGAAGCCATTTTAGTGCCTCGCAGATGACGCTCAGTCCTTCACGGGAATGGATCATATCGGGATTGGTGTCGGCTGGTGGACGCACCTTAATCATCACCACCCGCCCATCGGTGAGTTTGACGCCGTGCGAACTGCCGATGCCCGAGGCGCAGAACAGGTAGCCAGCCACTCCTGCCCCGAGATGGCGTTCACAAAAGCCCGTAATCGAATCCGCAATGGCCGACGCGCTGGCGGTCTCAAAGATGTCGGCCTCGACGGGAGGGACGTCATCCCATTCATCGAGGCTTCTCTGGATGAGTTCGATGGGGTCGTGGAGGGCTTTCATTCTTGTCTCTCTCGATCGTTCCGGGCGCCGGCAGCGAATGCAGTACTCTACCGCAAGGTATGGGACGGAACAGATCCGATGCCCCGTTTTCATCTGCCGGCGTTCTTCGGCACTATGCTCTTCGACTGAAGCAATCCATCGATCATGGCGCAGGCAACTCGACCTGCAACCGATAGCGTGTTGCGAACGGCGGCTCGTTGGTGTCGGACAACGAAAGCGGACCGCCCGGCCCGGCGAGATATTCCACGCGGTGGCCTCGCACAAAATTATGTTGTCGGAAGCGGGCCTTAATGAGCTGGTACTCGATGCCGTCGTTGTTTTCGAGGTCGAGCGCCACGTTCAGGAAGTAGACGGCGGCCACGCACATGCCGGGCGGCAGGTCGACGGGTCCGAATTCCGATTCGTCCGGCTCAGCGGGACGCTTCGCCCCACCCGTATGGATCCGGAACCCGCGAGAAGGAGCCGGGGCAGGCTGACTGAGCCGCGGAACCTTCGCAAAGCTTCATGCCGGGCATCACCGCGGCAAAACACCTTGGCGCGGACCGCCCCGAGCGGATACGATTCGGCGATGGGCCTGGCACATCGACATTTGAATACCCATCAGGAAGCCGTTCGGTTCGATCCGGCGGCGCTCGGTGCCCGGCTCGAAGAGAATCTGCCGGAAGCGGTCTTCTGTCTGCTGATGGGGTCCGCGTCGGAAGGGCTGGTGGCGCCGGGCTCGGATCTCGACCTGGCCTTCTATCTTTCTGGTTCTCGATCACTGGAGTTCTATCTCAAGGTGCAGGAGGCGGCCGAAGCAGTTGTGCCGGGCGTGCGCTGCGACGTGGGCGTCCTGAACGGCTGCGAACCGGTCTATCGCTTCGAAGCGCTGAAAGGCCGACTGATTTTTTGCCGCGACCCAGAAACCTACCAGGGCTTTTTCTCCCTGACCTGCCGTGAATATGAATCGCAGATGGCGTCTTACGCGCGCCAGCACCGATACCGGATGGAGGCGTTAAGTGGCCGTTAATGGTGTTGTCCAACGGAAGTTGGCCCTTCTCTCGGACCAAGTTCTGCGTCTTCAGTACGAATCGATCGACCCAGCAATCCTCTTTGACCTCGCGACGACGAAACTGGGCGACTTCCAGTCGTTCCGGGACGAGATCGACCGGTGGATGGCGGCGGCATCATGACGGAGCGAAATGACCGATTCCTGCGCGCCTGTCGGCGCGAGCCGGTCGACGTGACGCCGATCTGGCTGATGCGGCAGGCGGGCCGCTACATGGCGGAATATCGTGCGCTGCGGGCGCGGTATTCGATCCTGGAGATGATCAAGACGCCGGAGTTGGCCGCCGAAGTGACCTTGCAGCCGATCCATGCCTTCGACCTGGATGCCGCCATCATCTTCGCCGATATTCTGACGCTACTCGAAGCCATGGGCCTGCCGCTCGACTTCGTTTCGGGCGAAGGTCCCGTTCTGAGCCGGCCCGTACGACGCGACGACGACGTGCGCGCTCTCGCGGTGCCGGAGCCGGACGAGAAGCTGGCGTTCACGCTGGAGGCCATCCGCAGGGTGCGCCGCGAGTTAGACGGGCGCTTGCCCCTCATCGGCTTTTCCGGCGCGCCCTTCACACTGGCCTGCTACGCCATCGAAGGCGGAAGCTCCCGCGAGTTTCTCCACACGCGCCGCTTCATGTATGAACAGTCCCGCGCCTGGCACGCGTTGATGGAGAAGCTGGCCGACGGCATTACCCGTTATCTGTGCGCACAGGCAGAGGCGGGGGCCCAAGCGCTGCAATTGTTCGACAGTTGGGTAGGATTGCTCGGCCCCGCGGACTATCGCGAATATGTGCTGCCACACACACAAAACATTTTCGAAGGACTGCGCGATCTCGATGCGCCGTTGATCCACTTCGGCACCGGCACCGCGGGCCTGCTGCCATTGCTGCGTGAGGCTGGCGGCAGCGTCATCGGGGTAGACTGGCGGATCGACCTCGATGCCGCGTGGCGTCTGGTCGGCGAAGAGGTCGCCGTGCAGGGGAACCTCGACCCGATGCTGCTCGCCTGTGGGGCGCCGGAGCAGATTTGCGCGCAGGCGGACCGCATTCTCGCGCAAGCCGCGGGGCGGCCGGGCCACGTCTTCAACCTGGGGCACGGCATTCTTAAGATTACACCGCCGGAGCATGTCGCGGCGCTCATTGATCATGTTCACAAGAAGCGCCTGCGCGGGGCGACAACCGAATGAAGCATGTCGCAATCGTAGGAGGCGGCATTGCGGGCATGGCGGCCGCTTTTGCTTTGCAACAAAAGGCCCTTTCCTCCAGCCAGCCTGTGCAGGTGACCCTGCTGGAAAGCAACCAACGGCTGGGCGGCAAGATCGTGACCTACCAGCAGGACGGTTTCGTCCTCGAGGGCGGCCCGGACTCTTTCATTACGCAGAAGCCGTGGGGCCTCACGCTGTGCCGCGAAATCGGCATCGAGGACGAACTGATTCCGTGCAACGAAGCCGAGCAAGCGGTCTATCTCGTCAAAGGAAGCCAGTTGGAGCGCATGCCGACCGGGTTCCGGCTCGTGGCGCCGACGCGATGGGGGCCGTTCCTTTCCAGCCGGTTACTGAGCATTGGCGGCAAACTGCGGGTGGCGGCCGACCTCTTCCTGCCAGCGCGGCGCGAGCAGTCGGATGAAAGCATCGCCTCTTTTCTGCGCCGCCGATTCGGCGCGGAGGCCATGGAGGCGCTGGGCGGCCCGATGATGGCGGGCATTTATGTGGCCGATCCGGAGAAGCTCAGTCTGCGCGCCACATTCCCGATGTTCGCGGAACTGGAGAAGAAGCACAGGAGTGTGATTCGCGGCCTGGTCCGCGCCCGTAAAGCGGCGGAGGGCCGACCGAAAGGGCCGCCGATGTTCATGAGTTTCCGCGACGGCATGCAGACGCTGGTCGATCGGTTGGAGAGCAGGCTCGACTGCGAGATTCGGCGCGGCGTCGCGGTGCGCGCGCTGCACCGTGCGGCGCAAGGTTGGTCGCTCGACCTTGAGCCGGGCGAACCGCTTACGGTGGATGGCGTGATTCTGGCGTTGCCGCCCGGCGGCGCGGCGGAGTTGCTGGCGCCGCACGACGCGGAACTCGCGGCGGGGCTGCGGGCGATCCGCTGCGTATCGAGTGCTGTCCTATCGCTCGGTTTCCGCGCGGAAGATGTGCCCGCCTCGCGGCCGCTCGACGGGTTCGGATTCGTGGCGCCGAAGCGCGCGGGGCGCACGATGCTTGCCTGCACCTGGTCCTCCACCAAGTTTCCGGGCCGCGCGCCGGAGGGTTTCGTGCTGCTGCGCGCTTTCGTGGGCGGGGCCACGAACGAGGCCGTGGCCGAACTGCCGGAAGACGAGATTGAGAAGTTGGTGCGGGAGGAGATTGCGGCCTTGATGGGCATTCGGGCCGAGCCGGTCGTCAGGCAGTTTACCCGTTGGCCGCGCGGGAATCCGCAATATGACGTGGGGCATCTCGATCGTGTGGCGGACCTGGAAGCACAGGTCGCAGACCTGCCCGGCATTGCGCTGGCCGGTGGCGCCTACCGTGGAATCGGGATTCCCGATTGCATCCACGGAGCCCGACAGGCCGCCGAATCCATATAAGTCCGGATCGTCCAGGCTCGGGTAATGCCCCCCGGCCTCCCTGCGAGAGGCCTGCCCAGCCGACAGCGCGCCAAGGTGGACATACATATGTCCGGATTGATCGACATACACAACGTGCGTTTGACTTGGCAATCTGGATTCGTCATTGTAGGAAGGTCCGTTTGCCCGCCTCCCAGGCGCAGGAGAACCGATGACGATGCTCCAATCCATTTCGAAAACTATGCTCGCATTGCTCTGCCTCGCCGCGGGCTGCGGCCCTGTTGGCCAAAGCGGAGAGGAGGCGCAGGAGATCACCATCTATTCAGGACGCAGCGAGGACCTGATCCGGCCTCTGCTCGCCCAATTCACGGAAGAGACCGGTATTCGCGTGCGTGTCCGCTATGGGCAATCCTCGGAAATGGCGGCCACGATCCTGGAGGAGGGGCGCAACAGCCCTGCCGATCTCTTCTTCTCCCAGGACGCAGGCGCGCTCGGCGCGCTCCACCATGCCCATCGGCTGGCGACGCTGCCGGACGGCCTGCTTGAACGGGTCGACCCTGCTTTCCGTTCGCCGAACGGAGCCTGGGTCGGGGTGTCTGGCCGGGCCCGCGTTGTGGTTTATAATCCCACCCGCGTCAGCCCGGAGGAACTCCCGGTCGATCTGGCTGGCTTCTGCGCGCCCGAGTGGCGGGGCCGGGTTGGCTGGGCGCCGCCCAATGCCTCTTTCCAGAGTTTCGTCACAGCCATGCGCGTGACCAGGGGGGATGCCGCCGCCCGGGAATGGCTCCGCTGTATGCAGGCCAACGGCGCGCGCGCCTTCGCAAAAAACACCCCGATTCTCGCCGCCGTCGCCTCGGGCGAGATCGATGTCGGCCTCTCCAACCATTACTATCTGCACACGCTGGAAAAGGAGCAGGGCCGGGCCATCGACGCCAGAAACCATTACCCCGAGGGGGGCACGCTCATCAATGTGGCCGGCGTCGGCCTTCTTCGCACCTCGCCCAGGCAGCCCCTTGCCCTGGAATTCGTGCGCTTCCTGCTCTCCGAAAGCGCCCAGCACTACTTTACCCACACGACGTTCGAGTATCCCCTGGCCCGCGATGCCGTGCCGAACGACGCACTGCCGCCGCTGCAAACCCTGCATCCGGACGACCTGGACCTCTCGCGGCTCGACGATCTGGGCGGCACCCTGAAGCTGCTCCAGGAGGCGGGCGTCCTGTAGAATCGGGAAGCGTACCCATGTCGCAATCGGTTCCTCTCGGCTCAGAACTTGGCACGGTGGATTCGCCGGCCGCCTTTCCCCCGCGGCGCGCGGTGGCCGGCGGCTCGTCGGCTTCGTGGGGCCTGCGGATCACCTCCGCTGCCGTTGCCGGGCTTTGCCTGCTGCCGCTGGTCTACCTGGTGGTCCGCTCCCTTCAGACGGGCAGTGCGATGATCGGGATCCTGACTGCACCCGCCACGCTGCGCATCTTTTTCAACACGCTGCTCCTCGTCATCGCCGTTTCCGCCTCCTCCGCGCTCATCGGCGGACTGCTCGCCTGGCTCACCGTCCGCACCGACCTGCCCTGGCGTCGCTTCTGGGGCAGCGTCACCTGCCTGCCGCTGGTGCTTCCCTCCTATGTCGGCGCCTTTGCGCTGATCGCAGCGCTCGGCCCCACCGGCGCGCTGCAGCGCTGGCTGGCGCCGCTGGGTGTGGAGCGCCTGCCCTCCCTCTACGGCTTCCCCGGCGCGTGGCTCGCGCTTACGCTCTTCTCTTATCCCTACGTCCAACTCAGCGTGCGCGCAGCGCTGCGCGGGCTTGATCCCAGCCTCGAAGAAGCGGCGCGCAGCCTCGGCATGTCGGGACCGCGCGTCCTGCTGGCGGTCGTATTTCCGCACCTGCGCCCCGCGTTCGCCGCGGGAACGCTGCTGGTTGCCCTCTATACCCTCAGCGATTTCGGCGCCGTCTCCCTGCTCCAGTTCAACGCCTTCACCCGTGCCATTCATGTGCACTACACCTCCGCGCTGGACCGCGGCGGCGCCGCCGTACTCGCCCTGCTCCTCGTCGCTTTCACCTTCGGCATTCTCGCCGTCGAATATCGGCTGCGCGGCCGCGCCCGCTATTATCGCAGCAGCGCCGGGTCCCTGCGCCGCGCGCGCCTCGCCCCGCTCGGTGCCTGGAAGATTCCCGCCATCGCCTTCTGCGTGCTCCTCTCGTTTCTCGCCCTCGGCCTGCCCGTGCTGGTCACCGGCTACTGGCTGCTTCAAGGCGGCACCGCCGCCACCCACGCCACGCCCACGGCCATGCTCGCCTTCAATTCCCTCTTCGTCTCCGCCGCCGCCTCGGTGCTCTGCGTGCTTGCCGGCCTGCCGATCGTCATCCATGCGGTCCGCCACCCCTCCCCCGCCGGACGCTGGTCTGAGCGCAGCGCCTACATCGGACACGCCCTGCCCGGCATCGTCGTTGCCCTTTCCCTCGTCTTTTTCGGCGCCCGCTATGCGCCGGTTCTCTACCAGACCCTCTTCATGCTGCTGCTCGCCTACCTCGTCCTCTTCCTGCCCCTCGCCATCGGCTGCCTGCGCGCCACACTCCTCCAGATCAGTCCGCGCCTCGAAGAAGCCTCGCGCACCCTCGGAATGACCTCCCGCCAGACCTTCCGGTCGGTCACCCTGCCCCTCCTGCGCCCCGGCCTGCTCACCGGGGCCGCCCTCGTCTTCCTCACCTGCATGAAAGAGCTGCCGGCCACCCTCCTGCTCGGCCCCACCGGCTTCCACACCCTCGCCACCCGCATCTGGGGCGCCACCGAAGAAGCCTTCTTCGCCCGCGCCGCCGCGCCCGCTCTCCTCCTCGTCCTCGCTTCCGCTTGCTCCATGTGGATTCTTCTGCGACACGATGAGGCGCCCTCATGAACAACGCGCCCCCACCAGAGCCAGCCATCGCCTGCCACGGTCTCAGCAAGAACTTCGGCCCCGTCGCCGCCGTGCGCGATGTCAGCCTCCGCCTCGAACGCGGCCGCTTCCTGGCCCTTCTCGGCCCCAGCGGCTGCGGCAAGACCACCGTCCTCCGCATAATGGCCGGCTTCGAAGCGCCCGACGCCGGGGAAATCCATGTCGGCGGCACGCGCGTCAGCGGCCCGGACACGTTCGTTCCGCCCGAACGCCGCCACATCGGCATGGTCTTTCAGGAATATGCCCTTTTCCCGCATCTTACCGTCGAACAGAACACCGCCTTCGGCTTGCCGGGTAACGGCCCGCGCGCCCAGCGCGTGCACGAGGTATTGCGGCTTGTCGGCCTGGAGGGCGTCAAGGACCGCATGCCCCACGAACTCTCCGGCGGCCAGCAGCAGCGCGTGGCCCTGGCCCGCGCCCTGGCGCCGCGCCCGGAGGTCATCCTGCTCGACGAACCCTTCTCCAACCTCGATGCCGCCCTGCGTGTGCGCGTGCGCCAGGAAGTCCGCCACATCCTCCGCGCCGCGGGCGTTACCGCCATCTTCGTCACCCACGACCAGGAAGAAGCCCTGAGCCTTGCCGACGAAGTCGCCGTGATGATCGACGGCCAGATCCTTCAGGTCGACGGACCCGAGCGCCTTTATCGCCGCCCCTCCACCCACCGCGTGGCCACTTTTCTCGGCGACGCCAATTTTCTGCCTGCCAGCGCCGAGGGCGAAAGCGCCGTTTGCGAGCTCGGCCCGCTTCGCCTCATGGAGGCAAGAGACGGCGAAGTCGAGATCATGATTCGTCCCGAAGACATTCTTCTCGAAGCCAACGACACTGGGCCTGGCGAAATCGTCGAGCGCACCTATTTCGGTCACGACCAGCTTCTCGGCATTCGCATGAACTCCGGCACTTTGCTCCGTTCCCGGCTGGTCGGCTGCTGTCGCGGCCTGCACGAAGGGCAACGGGTCACCCTGCGCGTCGAAACCCCCGTCATGGCCTACACCTCCCGGTACGGCTGCCCCCTTTTGCCCAACTCACCCGCGCTGTAGCCGGCAAGAGCAGCGTGCCGGAGGGGCGTGGGTGTTCTTCCCTTTCTGTCGCGAAGCCTCCGATCTTGGCCGAGCAGCTTTCTGGCGTCTGGGCTACCTGCCCGCGGGGTTCTTTGAAACGACCTCATGGCGGAGCCGGTCCAGCATGCCGCCGGGGCTGACGTGCGGCAGCCAGCGCTTTTTGGCGAAGCCGAGAACGAAGCGGTTGCGCGCCTCGGAGGCAGCGAGATTCCCTCGCGAGTCGTACATCTCCAGAATCAGCATGCGGTTTGCTTCCAGAGCGGGGAGCCACTCCGGCGGGATGCGCATGGTTTCGATACCCCACGCGGGACAGCAGATGAGCTTGGGCGCGTGGCGCCCTTCCCCCGCGCGGAGCAGGGCGGCAAGGATCGCCTGCTCGGCAGGAGAATGGAACCCGCTGATAAAGCAATGCTGGGCGCCGGCGGTGGCTGCTCGTTTCATGGCGGCTTCGAGCACCTGCTGCGGGCAATTCCGAGAACACAGCACGGCGATCTTCTCGTGGCCGAGCAGCGCGGGATTGCCAATCATGCGAAAGGTTTGTCCCTCATGGTCGGCGTGCTGCACCAGCCGCCAGGGATTCATGCGGATATATCGGGCGATATTGCGCTCCGCCTTCTCGGAGCGGACGATACGTTCATAATAGTTGCGATGCCAGATTTTGCCTGGGAATGGTGCAAGGCGACCGGCCCGCACGCCTTCAATATAATCATGCACCACCAGCGACTTGAACGCGCCAACCACATCGCCCAATGAAATATCGCCCGCCCGCATCCGCACCAACGCATGAAAATGATCCGGCATCACCACGTACGGGCACCCTTCATGGGTGCCCCACCCTTCATGGGTGCCCGATTCTCTGCACCCTTCATGGGTGCCCGATTCTCTGCACCCTTCATGGGTGCCCGATTCTCTGCACCCTTCATGGGTGCCCGATATTTCATGCGCGCCCGATTCCGCATTGGGGGCAGACACGAGGCCTGCCCCTACGGCCGACTCGGGCATGGCCTCCCATACACGACCGACCATGGCCCGCACGGATTCCTCCGCGAAAATGTCGCCGGCCCGGCGATGCGCGCAAATGGTCACAAAATAAAGGCCGCCGCCAGAATAATCATGGCCTTTGAGGCGGATCGAACGGCGATGATGAATTGCGGGATTGAATGCCATCCTGCCAGATTCTCGCGCGGCGCATTGATTCGTTCAATCCCTCAATCGTGCCACGATCAGGGGCTTCGGCCAGCGGGATCCGCTCTTCGTGAGATTCCTGCTTGACCGGCTCCGGGCGCTCTGCTACCCACTCGCGCCCATGGGACAACAACTACGAGTCAGAGTGAAACGGAAAGCGCGTCTCCGGCGCGTAAAACGATTGAAGCAAAAGACACGGGAAGCAGCGGCCAAGGCAAAATCGGCCTGACGTTTCTCCCGTTTGCCGATCGTGATCCGTTCCGGCGCCCTGCGCCAGGGATTTGAAAAGGAGGCGGCGCTATCCCGCTGCCCGCTCCTCATTCTTCGTGACACCCTCACGCCAACCTCCTATGCTCACATTCGTATTGATGGACACAGGAGGTCCCCATGGTTCTGGTTGTAGATGACGATAAAGTGTTGACGCAGCTTCTTCGCGGTTTGCTGGAAGAGGCTGGCTTTGAAGTACGCGTTTGTAACAGTGGCGAGGAGGCGTACGACAATATCCGGGACCCTCAGTGCAAGTGCATGCTGCTCGATATGCGGATGCCCGGCATCAACGGCGCCGAGCTGCTCATGCTCATGGCCGCGGACGGGGTTCAGATTCCCGTGATTGTCATGGCCGCCTTCCCCGATTTCGATGAGGCCGAAATGAAAGAATTTCCCAACGTGCGACGGCTCTTCCATAAGCCATTCTATCCTGAGGAGATGCTTGCGGCTGTCCGGGACATCACGGGGGTGAAGGCAGTATGAAGACGAATCGAACGCGCATCTTCTCTTCGCTCACCTCGTGGGCTGCGATCTTGTCTGTGGCGGCTGTTGGATGGAGCCAGGGTTGCGGTCGTGCGGCCTCTTACACGGGCCCCAGCCTGGTGCAGCACGTCGACGCAGACGCATTTAACGAGATCGTGGACCGGGCCGCTGTCCCGGTTGTCGTGAATTTCTGGGCACCGTGGTGTCCACCGTGCCGCGCCCTCTCGCCCACGCTCGATAAACTCTCCGCGGAATTCGAAGACCGCCTCACGGTATTGAAGGTGAACGTGGACGACAATCAGGCGCTGGCCGAGTCGCTCGAGATCCGGTCGATTCCGGCCACCCTCGTCTTCAAGGAGGGGCGCAGCGTCGACTCGCGGATCGGTGGAGGCCGTGAGGACGACTTCCGCGAGTGGTTTGCCGCGCAGTTGTGAGGACGCGCGCCCCCATCACTCCATTTCAACGAAAGGGCGGCGCGCCTGCCCGAAAGACCCGTCTACCGCGCGTCAGCCAGCCTTGTTAGCCCGGTGCGATTTCCGTTTGCAGCTTCACACTCGGCGAGATGTTCAGTGCCTGCGCAACCGGACAGGCCGCCTCCGCACGCCCCAGTGCTTGCTGCATCTTCACGCCATCTTCCTCCGTGGCGACTACGGCGGAAATCGAAATGTCGATCGACGTAAAACGAAGCCCACCCGGCGTCTTTTCCATCTTGCCTTCGCTTTCGCTGCGGTAGGCGTGCAGCCCGATCTTCATCTTGTCCACAAAGAAGAGCATGGTCAGCAGCAGACAGGACTCCACGGCAGAAACCAGCGCATCTTCCGGCGACCACAACGCGGCGTTGCCGCCGAATTCGGGCGGGGCCGAAATCGACCAGTCCGGCTTTCCTTCACAGCGGGAAACGGCCTCTTCCGAGCCGGGCTTCCACTCCAGTTGTGTGCGATATTTCCACATAAACAAAAGACTCCTTATGCCTGAGAGCAGGCTTCTTTCATGCCAAAGTGCTTCATGATCATGGCCGCGGGGCAGAAGCCGGTGAACGCCGACTGAATCAGATTCACGCCCACAAACAGGGGCAGCGCCAACCACCAGGGGTTGAACGCAATCGCCAGGCCGGTGCCCAGCAAGACCATGGTGCCCGCCAGCACCCGAATTCCATTTTCAATTGTCATACTTCGCCCATCCTTTCTTTCAATCGTTCAGCGGCCGCCAACCATCATGGCGCCGATTGTGCTCCAGATCAAAACCGACACATAAGGGTTCGCATTCAAGGGACATGCCCCGGTACTGCATCCGATCCAGCGATAGATGCCATACCCAAAGGCTCCGCCCACGACCGCGCCCAGAACGAATCTCGTAATCATTGTCGTTGTCATATTCTTCTCCTGTTCCGTTACCCCATAAGACACACGCCATGGAAAAAGGTTCCCGGGAATCGGTGCATTGTTTGAGGGAGCAGCGCTTGCGGCTGGCTTTCCGGCTCGGGAAGCCGAGCCGCTCCGGTCCTGAACCGCCCAACGACACCCGGCCCCCCCGCCTGCGCGTGGCCGAAAGACAGAAACCTCCTGAAAGGGATACAGCCTGGAAAGAAGCCCGCGCGCCCTTGCACACCGATCCGCCCCACTTAACCGGATACACTTACTCGATACACCTACTCGGAAGCTTTACCCGCCTTCCGCCCGATGAAAACCGTATAGGTGTCCTCACCCTGCCGATAGGTCGCCTCGCCCACCTCAAAGCCGGCCTCCGCCAGTTGCTTGCGCCAGGTGGCGAGCGGAAACAGGCCCAGCGTCATCTGGTCCGTCTCGATCCGCAGTCGGGCCTGTTCGCGGATCAGATAGAGATGCGTCACCTCATATTGCGAATCCGTGGAATCGGGGTCGTAAACATTCTCGACAAAGGTCACCACCTCGCCGCCGGGGCCGGCGCTGGCGGCGGGCTCCACAACGGTCCGATTCCGCTGAAAACTCTCTGTGGTCGCGTCCGGCGCCGTCACCAGCACCCCGCCCGGCGCCAGGTGCCGGAACGCGGCGGTAAACGTCGCCGCCAGTTCCTCCTCCCGCAGCAAGTGCGATACGCCGTCATCCACAAGGACGGCATCGAAGGTGCGCCCCAGCGAGAACGAACGCATATCGCCTTCCACCAACTCCACATCGGGGTTCAGGTCGCGCGCCAGCGCCAACATAGTGGGGCTCAGGTCCAGGCCGGTCACCTGAAACGACCGCTTCAGATTCCAGAGATTCTTTCCGCCGCCGCAGGCAAGATTCAGCAGCGTTTGCACTGGCCGCCGGGCCTCGGTGCGAATCCGCTCCGCCACGAAATCGCACCAGTCGGCATACTCCGTGGCGACATCGCCCCACAAGGGCCAGAGCCATGCAAGATCGTTGTAGAGGCGGCACTCCGGAGGCATGAGACGAGTACTTCCTTTCCTCGGTCGAGGGTGGTCCTGCAGTGGCTGAGAGTCAATCCCGTGGTGAGGGGGGCGGGGTGTCGGGTTTCGGGGGGAGGCCAGTGGTCAGTGTTCAGTGTTCAGGGGGGCAAACAAACATGGGCGCACCACGCGAGAACGGAGGATGGGCCACGCCGCTGGCCTGGTTAACATGTCCGGCCACTGAACACCGAACACCGAACACCGAAAAAATGAACACTCCCCCCTCCATTCGACAAGGCTCACGACAAGGCTCGCGACAAAGGTGCACATGAACACTGAACACTGAACACTACCCATCCCCTCCACCCCCTGCTACACTCCCCCCATTATGTCCCAACCACCAC
>SLOV01000233.1 GCA_007132345.1 Kiritimatiellia bacterium | reverse complement strand
GCGGTCGACCAATTCGACATACTCGTCGCGGGTCCGGGTGAGGCGTACCTGGTGCCCTGCCGCTCTCAGCCGCTCGGCGACGGCAAGGGCGACTTCAAGGGTAAGCGCTTTCTCGACCGTGACCGACCCTCTCGCGCCTGTGTCGCGCCCGCCATGGCCGGGGTCCAGCACAACCGTGCGGTGGCCCTGTTGCTGTAGAAAACGGTGTGGATGCAGAAATGGCTCTACCTGCTCGAACAGATCGATCTCCGAGAGAGCCCAATGCCTGCGCACGCGCGTGAGAGGCACATTCAGCCAGACCGTCACGCCATCAAACCGCGCCCTGCGGCTTTCAGGATAGAACTCCAGACGGCGCCCTTGCCCGCTCAGGAGCAAAGGCCCATCAGGCTCCGGCTGACGCAGACTCATGCCATAGGCCCGCCCAACATGGCGCACCTGGACAAAACGCCCTTGGGGCGTAGAACGAACCGGCAGACCGCGCCGCTGCATCGCGAAGGTCTCGCATGGACCCAGCAAGGCCGCGAAAAGCAGGATGAGACCCACTGGAAAAATAGACGGATGAGCAGCAAAACGCATGGCGGAGCCCGATTAGTGACCAAGGCCACGCCTTATACAATTCGGCGCCGGGCAAAGCCAGCCAATTGGCACGGACAAACCGCTTGACGGCTGGAAGGTGGCATGGGTAGTAGACAGAACCTCAATTCGGCAGTAGTCTCTGGAGCGTTATGGCAGCAATCACCATGGAAGAAGCCCCTCGACGGGCACGGGAAATGTTCGACAAAGGGTTGGCCGCCATGGAGCGGGGCAACGTCGGCTACGCAATCGATATGTGGACGTCGGTCCTGGCGCTGGAGCCGCGGCTTCTTCAGGTTCGCAAATTTCTGCGTGCCGCGGAAATCAAGCAGTTCAGCGAGAGCAAGGGCGGCGCCGTGCAGCATATGATGAGCAACGTCACGGGACTGCCGCTGGTGCTCAAAGCCAAAGGCCAGATCAAGAAGGAGCCCATCGAGGCCCTTCAAACCGTCGAGAAGCTGCTGCGTAAAGACCCGCTGAATCTCCAGTTCGTCATGCTGCTCGGCGATGCAGCCGAAGCCGCCGACATGCCCGAAATTGCGATTCAGACCATGAGCATCGCCAAGGAATATATTCCTGGCAACATTCGCCTGCTAGAGCGGCTCGGTGAACTGTTACTTGCCACCAACCAGACCCACGAAGCCCATCTGGTCTATGAAGAGCTTCTGCGCCTCAAGCCCGAGGACCCGGCCTACATTAAGAAGTATAAGGACGCCACGGCCATCGACACAATGAACCGCGGCGGCTGGACCGAAGCGGGCTCCTTCCGGGATGTCATCAAGGATACCAAGGAAGCCGAGCTACTCGAACAGCAGGCCAAAGCCGTCAAGAGCGGCAAAGATATTGAGTCGCTGATTGAAGACGCCCGCCAGAAGCTGCAACGCGAGCCGAACAACATCAATTATGTCCGCGCCCTCGCCGACCTGCTGGTGCGCGATGGCCGGTTCGATGAGGCCATTACCACACTGGAAGAGTCAAACAAGGCCGCTGGCGGCGGTGACCCCCAGGTGGACCTGCTGCTCAGCTCCATTCGTGCTCAAAAGGCAGAAAAAGAGATTGCTGCACTTCGCGCCGCGGGAGACGAAGCGGGCGCGGAGGCCCGGGAGAAAGAACTCAAGGCGACCCGTCTGTCCGATGCCCGCGACCGTGTTGCGCGCTATCCCAACGACCTGCAATTCAAGTTCGACCTGGGCCAGATGCTCTTCGAGACCGGCCAGTACAACGATGCCATCGGACAATTCCAGGCCTCGCAGCGCAACCCGCAGCGGCGCATCATGTCGCTCTACTACCTTGCCCGCTGCTTCAAGGCGAAGGAGCAGTACGACATTGCCCGCGAACAATTGCAGGCCGCCGTTTCGGAGTTGCCCGGCATGGACACCCTCAAGAAGGACATCCTCTACGAACTGGGCACGCTGTCCGAAGCGATGAACAAGCCGCAGGAGGCCGTGGAGTTCTTCAAGCAGATCTACGCCGTCGATATCTCTTTCAAAGATGTTGCCGACAAGATCGAGCAATCCTATCGCGGTACTGCTTGAGATCCGAGCCGCCCGGACGCGTCACTGTCCGAGTGCTTCGGCCGTGTCAGGGAATCACGGGCGCTGGCCGCTCGTTGCGGAAGCTCGCCAGACGATGTCGAATTCGCCGCTCTCGCGGTTTTCGTCTGTCTGTGGGGTTCCGCCGTTATCCGTGCGATTCTCGCCAAGACTGTAGAGTACAAATCCCCCGTTCTCGCGCCGATAGATCAGTTCCTGCCCGGTAAAAGGATCGAGGGGCATCGGATCCAGGAACTCGGGAACCAGTTGACCTAGATCGTCCGGATAAGCCCCGTGTAACTCCTTGTAAGACTTCGCCGCCAACCCCACACGAACGACACGGGCATCCGCCCGGAATCTAGCCATCTGGCTCAGCAACCCGTCTTGTTCCGGCAGCAGCAAGCGAGACATCACGCTATACCAGGGGAGGTCACTCCGGCCAGGCAACGCTCGATTCCCAAACTGGCTGAGCCATTCCCAATCGGGTTCTTCAAAGGTGCTCGTTAGATCGAGCCATCGGTCCAGGAAGAGCGCGTGGTCCAGTTGCCGCAAAGGCCGGTAAGCATGCACAACGCGTTGCAGCCTCAACTTCATGCGTTCACCGAACCCCGGATCGCTGGAACCGCCGCGGAACCGAAACTTTTCCTGAAACCACTGCATAGACATGAAATGGAAACTCCATTCGCCAATAAACAGCCGCTCCCCGTCGAGCGCTCGCAGGTATGGGTCCATATCTTTTGCGCGTTCTATCAGATGAGCAAGACGCTTGGTGACTTGCTCATCGGGAGGCGCGAAATCGGAGACCCTTCGGGTCGCCTCGAAAGAATAGGTATAGAGCGCAACTCTCACCAACAGGTTCAAGAGGGTGAGCTCGTCGCGCAACGCATCGCCTAACCGCACGGATTGTTCCACATAGTTCCAGGCGTTCGCCGCATGGCCCTCTTCTGCCTCCATCAGCGCATTCGCCATGAGGATACGCTGGAGCAAAATGAGGTTGTGTATGTGTGGATTGAGCATTTCAAGCCCCTGGCTGTAGGGCAGATGAAAATTGCATGCCGGCCGTGCGACAGCCGCGTCCACCCAGTTAAGTGCGTGAGGCACAAACTCATGACTCAACAACGCCTCCAAGTTCCGACGATTCTCGCCCGAATTCGGCTCCCGCCAGAAAGAAGAAGCGGCAAGACCCAACCGATTAAAAAGTGCCTCTTCACCATCCTCGCCGTCGGGGCTGTCTGCCCGAAGAAGAGCAAAGGCTGCCTCGTAAAACGGGGCGGCGTTCCGTGCCGGTGTCACCGTTGGTCGGACGATTTCCTCGGGGCTCATGGGACGTCCCGCTTCCTGTAGCCGGCTTTGGGCGCGGCGCAGCGAAAGGCCAGATGCCACCAGCAGCATCGAATGCGCCATAAGGAGCAAAACCACCAGGCAGCCGATTGTCTTTATGGTTCGGATCACGGCTCTCTTCATTGCTTCTTCCTCCAATTCCAGATTGCTTTCGAAGGCTAGATGCTTTCCTCGTCCGCGTTTTGTCTGAAATTCTGCGACTGCTCCCTTGGAGGGACGTAGACATGCAGG
>SLOV01000408.1 GCA_007132345.1 Kiritimatiellia bacterium | reverse complement strand
GTGGAAGTCGGCGATCGTCTGTTCCAGCATACCTCGGTGCGGCACGGTGATTTCGTGCGACTGCCCTTCGTACCGCAGGTCGAGGGCCGGTTGTAACATAAGGTCCGCGGTGGAGACGCCTTCGCGGTGCAGGTCTTCGCGGGCTTGTTCGGAGAAGCGTTGCAGGCATTGGCTCAACATCCCGGCCAGCGCTTCGTCGGGCGTGCGCATGAGCGTGGCGGAATAGTCTTTCACGATATCGGCGGCGAGCGCGCCCCAGGCGGAGAGGACACCTGGATGGCAGGGGATCAGGACACGGTTCATGTGCAGGGCCTCGGCGATCTGGCAGGCGTGCAGACCGCCCGCCCCGCCGAAACTGACGAGCGTGAACCGGCGCGGGTCGTGGCCGCGCTCCACCGAGATGACGCGGACGGCGCGAACCATGTTCGCGTTCACGACACGCAGCATGGCCAGGGCCGCGGTTTCTGGTTCCACCCCCATTTGTGCGCCCAGTTCGCCGACGGCGGCGCGGGCGCGGTCGGGATAGAGCTTCATGCGCCCGCCGAGGAAGTGGTCGACCGGCAGGCGGCCGGCCACAACGTTTGCATCGGTGACGGTCGGCTGTGTGCCGCGCCCATAGCAGGCAGGTCCGGGGTCGGCGCCTGCGCTGGCGGGGCCGACATGCAGGGCGCCGCCGCCGTCGAGGCTGGCCAACGAGCCGCCACCCGCGCCGACGGTATGAAGGTCCACCATCGGAACATGAACGGGAAGACCGGCCAATTTCGATTCCGTGCTGACGCCCGGCTCGCCTGCGATCAGGGCGACGTCGGTGGAGGTGCCGCCCATGTCGAAGGTGATCAGCGCGTCGGGCGGCAGCTTGAAGCCTTCGAGCGCGACACGCGCCATGGACTGCGCCCCCGTGAGCCCGGCGGCCGGGCCGGAGAGCAGGGTGTGCACCGGCCGCTCTGCCGCGCTGCGATCGGAAAGGCTGCCGCCGTTGGATTGCACAATGCGCATGCCGCTGGCGCCTAACGCGTGTACCTGCTCGGAGAGCCCTCGCAGGTAGCGCTTCATCACCGGGGCCACATAGGCGTTGATCACGGTCGTGGAGGTGCGCTCGTACTCCCGGAACTCGGGAAGAATCTCCGAAGAGAGCGAAACCTCGAAGCCCGCCTGACGCAGCGCCTGGCCGAGTCTCCGTTCGTGGTCAGGGACGAGGAAAGAGAAGAGCAGGGAAATTGCAACGGATTCGACCTTCTGCCTTCGCAGTGCGGCGCAGACCCGGTCGATCTCGGCGTCATCGAGAGGAGCGACAATCGTGCCTTCGGCGTCGACCCGCTCGGTCACCTCATGGCGTCGGGCGCGGTCGACGAGCGGAGCGGGGCGGGCAGGGTAGAGGTCGTAGAGGTGCGGCCGTTCCTGGCGGCCAATCTCAAGGACATCGCGGAAGCCCCGGGTGGTAACGAGGCCGGTGCGCGCGCCTTTTCGTTCGAGCAGGGCGTTGGTGGCAACGGTGGAAGCGTGAACGAAGTCGAAGTGGACGGGGTCCGAAGGGGGAAGTTGCGCGAGCAGCGCCTTCAGCCCGGTCACAATGCCGCGCGTGTAGTCGTCCGGCGTGGAAGGTGTCTTGAAGGTGAGGACTTCGCCATGCCGAAGCATGACGAAGTCCGTAAACGTGCCGCCCGTATCGACACCGAACCGAATGGCTGGCGGGTCGTGAAGTTGGGGTCTGGAATCTGCTGGCTGCATAGGACCGGAAGATCAGTTCCGGCACATCCTATGCGCAGCAGCTATGACATCACAAGGAATCGATCGGATACATCCGCTCGTCCTCGTCCTCTTCTTCCTCGTCCGCCTCGGCGGCCGTCTCCACTTCCTCCTCGTCGGCAGGAATCTGGATTTCGAGCACCTCCCGGTCGCGCATGACGACGAGATCGAACGCCGCGCCGCCGGTCCCCGCCACGGCCTGTTGCACGGCGGTGGGCGACTCCGTATCCGTGCCGGCCACCGACAGAATGACGTCGCCTGCGCGAACGCCCTGTTCGTCGGCGGGGGAGCCTTCCACGACACTGGAGACCAGTGCACCGGAACGATCTTCGAGGCCAAAGAAGGCCGCGAGTTGTTCGGTCAACGGTTGCATGACAACGCCGAGTCGCGGCCGGCCTGTCGGCATGGCCGGCTCTCCGAAGGGTTCGGGAAATCCGAAAAAGCGCGGCGGGGGCAGGGCGGGGCACCAGCCCGGGGTCTCGTCATCTGGGGTCTGGCGGCGGGTCGGCGGCTCGAATATGGGTTGCGTGCCGATGCGAGCGGTGAGTTCGATCTGTTCTCCCTTTCGGAATACGCGCAGGGCCACATCGCGGCCCGGCGGCGTTTCGCGGACCATGCGGGTAAACTGCCGGGCACTCTCGACCGGCGTCTCGTTCCAGCCGAGGATCACATCGTCGGCCTCCAGTCCGGCCTCCTCGGCGGGGCTCTCGGCAATGACCTGATTCACGTGGGCGCCGCGCTCCTCGGGCAGGTTCAGCAACTCAGCAAGGTCGGGGGAGACTTCAGAAAGATAGACGCCCAGGAAGCTCTCGCCCCCCTCCTGCGCCGGCCAGAAGGCTTCGGAACGGGGCGTCATTCGGAACCACTGGCCTTGAGCGGGCGGCAGTCCGAGGAGCAGCAGCGACATGCAGAGAAGAAGAGATCGATTCATGATATATTTCCTCGCGATGGGTCTGAGTTCACAAACTGCTCTTTCGACAGGAGAGCAGTGCGAACGTTCAATCGATTGCCGCGCCGCCGATGGCGTTGTCCAACGGAACGATGGGTTCGCCTCGCGCGCGCGCTTCGCCCACGGCTGCGCGTAGCATGTAGTGAAAGCCGGGACGGAGCCGGACAAACACGCGGCGGCCGGTGTAGAGCCGAATGACAAAGGGGGTCGATTGCCATGGGGCCGTATTCATCATGGGGTGCGGCCAGTAATGACACTTGAAGGGGTGTGCCAGGAGCTCGCTCAGCAACCCGGCCAGCCGCTCGCCCGAGCGGGTTCGGATGTATTGGACTTGGTCGAGCCGCACGCGATCCAGGGGGATGATGCGGAACAGATTCAGGCCGAAATGCGTCGGGGTGAGCTGATATGTGAAGAAAAACCCTTCCCGTCTTCGGTTTCTGCTCTGCCGCTTCCAGCGGTCACGGAGGGAAACGCGGAACTCCAACTTAGTTTGATCGCGCGATTGCATGCCTGGTGCTCTAAACGTCTGCGATTTGGCAAAGCTCGATCCGGCTGTCCGATGCTTCTGAACCTCACATCATATTAAGGCAATCGGACTCCGTGTCATCATCTACCGGATGTCCGTTGGAGGCAATGCAAAAGAGATGGGTTTCGCTTTTCCTGGGCACAGCCTTCGGCATAGAGTGCCGTTTCACCAACAAACAGGGCGCAGGGCTTCATCCATGTGGCAAGGGAATCGGACAAATCAGCAACTGGGAACACGAACGGTCATTGGCTGTGCGTGGAACGGCATTGCGACTCCTTTGCTTTGCTGCTTTAGCCTGTTCTTTTTGTCTCCATGGTTTGCCCATGCCCAGGAAGAGGAGGCGCCGCAGTATACGCTGGAGGATTGCATTCGCATTGGCCTGGCGCGTGCCTCCTCGCTTCGTGCTGCCGGGCGGGACCTTGAGATTGCCCGTCAGGAGATTCGTTCTGTACGGGCCGC
>SLOV01000009.1 GCA_007132345.1 Kiritimatiellia bacterium | reverse complement strand
TCTGCATGTGCGGTGCAGGCGGCAAGCGGGGGCGGCAACGCGCGGGAGGCGGCAGTGGGGGGCTTCTGCATATGCCATGCAGGTGGGGAGGGCGCGGCGCGGGAGGCGGCAGGGGGCGGGTTCTGCATGTGCCGTGCAGGCGGTAGGAGGGGGTGGCTTTGAGATTCGGGTGTACGAGTAGGTGTACGAGTAAGGCGAGGTGTGACCGGCCGATGACCTATCACGTTTTCAAGATCGAGTGCCGGTCTCGTCATTCACCCCGTACTCGTACACTTACACGTACGCGCCTATCTCTCCATCAGTCAGGAGAGATACCGCTTCCGATACCTGGCAAATCTCGGAAGGACCTCTCGTTTGTTGATTGCCGGATTGGCTTGCACCGGGGCGGGGGCGTCCGTATAACCCGCTGCTTTCCTGAACGGATTCAGGTAGGGTTCAGGGTCGATTCTTTTCCGAACGGAGTTGAATCGGTAGGCATTCAGGGCAATTTGGTGGAGCGAGGGTGAGATCGGTTGTCTGCCCGATGGTGTAATGGTAGCACACGGGCCTTTGGAGCCCAGAGTCTAGGTTCGAATCCTAGTCGGGCAACCACCGGAGGGAACTGCGCCCAGGCCGGGCGCGGGCAAGGAAGGTTTCGACGTGATCATTTTCAGTGGATCGGCACATCCGGAATTGGCAGAAAATATTGCCGCGTACCTCGGCAAGTCGCTTGGAAAGGTGGACCTGCAAGTCTTCCCGGACGGTGAGCGCTTTGTGCGGATCGTGGAGAATATCCGCGGCCAAGAAGTTTATATTGTGCAGCCGATCGCCCGATTGCCGAACGAATATTTAATGGAGTTGCTGATCATGATGGACGCGGCGCGCCGTGCGTCGGCGGCGCGGATCACGGCGGTGATTCCCTATTTCGGCTATGCGCGTCAGGACCGCAAAGACCAGCCCCGCGTGCCGATCACGGCGAAGTTGGTGGCCAATCTTCTGGTGGCGGCGGGGACGGACCGCTTGCTGGCGCTGGACCTCCACGCGCAGCAGATTCAGGGCTTCTTCGATATTCCGGTGGATCATCTCTACGCCGCGCCGGTGATCGTGAATTACCTGCGCAAGAAAATGTCGAAGGAGGTCGTGGTGGTGGCGCCGGACCCCGGTGGCTTGAAGATGGCCTATGCCTATTCGCACATGCTCTCCGGCGGGCTGGCGATTGTGGCGAAGCAGCGCCGGAGCGCCACGGAGGTGGAGGCACATGATCTGGTGGGTGACGTGAAGGGAATGGATTGCCTGCTGGTGGACGACATGACGACCACGGCAGGCACGCTCTGCGCGGCGGCGGAAATGCTGGCGGACCGCGGGGCGCGAAACGTCTACGCGGCGGTGTCGCACGCCATCCTGGCGGAAGCGGCCTTGCCGCGGCTGAAGAATTCACCTATTGTCGAGCTTGTTACTACCGATTCCGTCCCGCAAATGGACTACAACGGTTTCCCCGTAACGGTGCTGACCATCGCGCCTCTCTTGGGGGAGGCGTTGAAGCGGATTCACGATAATCAGTCGGTAACATCCCTCTTTAGAGTGTAGCGGAAGGAGAAACGAATATGTCTGGTGATATCAGGATTGAAGTCGAGAAACGGGAAACGACGGGCACGGGCGCGGCGCGCCGTCTACGTCGGGAGGGCCTCGTGCCAGCAGTGTTGTACACGCACGGCGAGACGGCCACGGGTCTACAGTTGAAGCATCACCTTTTCGAGCAGATGCTGCGGCAGCACGCCAGCGAAAGCCTCCTGGTCGAGCTCGACTTCGGTTCGGGCGAAACGCGTAATGCGTTGGTGAAGGAGATTCAGCGGCACCCGCTGGGCGGCAACGTCTTGCATGTGGATTTTCAGGAAGTCTCCATGACGGAGAAGATCCGGTTCGCGATGCCGGTCGAACTGACGGGGACCCCGCAAGGCGTCAAGAATGGCGGCGTGCTGGAAAGCTTGCTTTACGAAATCGAGGTGGAGTGCCTACCCGGCGACCTGCTGGAGAATCTGGAGGTCGACGTTTCCGGGATGCAGATTGGAGACAACCTGACAGTAGCCGATCTGCCGCTCGATCCTGAGCGCTATCTGGTGCTGACGCCCAGCGACATTGCGGTGGCGGTTGTCGACATGCCGCGCGTGGAGGAGGAAGAAGAAGAGTCTGAAGAGGCTGCCGCGGCGGGCGCTGGAGAGCCGGAGGTGCTCAGCGAGCGGGCCTCTGACGAATCCGCTTAAGCGAGACGTTGGCGCGGTGCGGCGACAGGAGCGGAGCAGCGGAGGGCGATGATTCAGGCGGTGGCCGGGCTGGGCAACCCGGGAGCGGAGTACGAGGGCACGCGCCACAACGTGGGCTTCGAGGTCCTGGACGAGCTGGCGCGGCGCCATGAACTTCGTTTCAAAAGAGGCTGGCGTCTGGCGGGGCACTTCTGCATGATGCGCGCTTCCGATCGGCCGGTGGTGCTGGTACGACCGCAGACGTTTATGAATCGGAGCGGCGATTGTGTGGCGGCGGTGGTTCGGAAATATCGCTTGGACGAAGGGTCGGTTCTGGTGGTGGTCGACGATGTCGACTTGCCGCTGGGCCAGATTCGGATTCGGCCCGCGGGCGGCGCGGGCGGGCACAACGGATTACGATCCGTGATCGACCGCCTGGGCAGCCAGGCCTTCCCGAGGATGCGCCTCGGGGTGGGTTTGCGGCCGCCGGGGTCCGAGTTGGTCGATTTTGTGCTTGGCCGCTTTACCCGCGAGGAGCGGGTGCCGGCGCAGGCGATGGTGGAGCGGGCCGCCGACGCGGTAGAGACGGCCCTGGAGATGGGCGTACCGGAGGCGATGAATCGCTTTAACGGTGGCTGAGAATCTTGGAATTGGAACGAACGATAACGAGACGGGATGGAGAGTTTGGAATGAGCAGGTACGAAGGCATGTTTATCTTTCCGGATCGCCTGAAAGAAGAAGAAGTGGATGACGCGATCAAGGCGGTGCGCGCCGAAATCGAGAAGCACGGCGGCGCGATCGTCAGCAATATTCGCCTGGGCCGGCGGCCCTTTGCGCGCGTGATGCAGAAGGAGTCGCACGGCCACTATGCGGTGGTTGTGTTCGACATCGACGGCGAGCAGCTCCCCGTATTGCATAGTCGCTTCAAGCTGAACGACCAGGTGATGCGCGCGCAGTTTGTGCGCGCGGCGGAAGAGGCGGCGGCGCCAGTCGCGGAGTAACGACACGTGGCAGACCTTAATAGAGTCATTCTCGCTGGCCGCCTTACGAGGGACCCGGAGTTGCGTTACACGCCGTCGGGCACCGCCACGGTGGACCTGGGCCTCGCAATTTCCGAGTCCTACCGCACGAAGAGCGGCGAGCTGAAGGAGAGCACCTGCTTTGTCGACATCGTCGTGTGGGGGCGACAGGCGGAGACGAGTGCAGAGTATCTCTCCAAGGGTTCGCCAGCGCTCATCGAGGGGCGTCTTCAACTCGACCAGTGGGAGACCGATAAGGGCGAGAAGCGGAGCCGGCTGCGTGTGAAGGCCGACCGCGTGCAATTTCTGAGTTCGCCACGGCGCGAGGGAAGTGGCGCGGGGCAGCAAGCCGATCATTTCGAACGTCACGACGCCGACGACGCGCACCACGGGTAGAACGGGTGCACATGGGGCGAGGATTAACCGCAACGAAGCAGGAGTGAGCAGTGAGAGCAGAAAAAAGAGAACCGATCAGGAAGGGGTCGAAGTACCTCGATTATGTGAAGTCGATCGACTACAAGGATCAGGAGCTGTTGCGCAAATTCATGACGGAGCGAGGCAAGATCATGCCACGCCGTACAACCGGCGCCTCCGCCAAGCAGCAACGCCAGATCAAGCAGGCTGTCCGGCGCGCCCGCGTCATGGGGCTGCTTCCTTAGGAGAATGACCGCGATGTCCAAAGAATTGATATTGACGCGCGATGTCGACGGGCTCGGCATCACCGGCGACGTGGTGACGGTTGCCGAAGGGTTTGCCCGCAATTATCTGCTGCCCCGCAAACTCGCAGCACCGGTGACCGCTCTGGCCCAGCGCCAGATCGAAAAGGCGCGCGCCGAGCGGATGGTACGGCTGGCGCGCGAGTCCGAAGAGGCCAAGAAACTGGCCGAGGCGCTCGCCGGTACGGTGCTGGAACTGACCGTGAAGGCAGGCCCGGAAGGCAAGCTGTTCGGTTCGGTGACCAACGCCGACGTAGCCGACCTGCTCGCGAAGAAGGGGTATGCCATTGACCGGCATAAGATTCACCTGCACCGGCCGATCCGCGAAACGGGCGAACACGAGGTGCCGGTGAAGCTGCACCCAGAAGTCTCGCTCTCGCTGACCATCAAGATCGTCGCGGAGTAAGCCGATGGCTGAGTTCGGCGGATCGGGCGGTGCCGGGGAACCGGACCGACCCCGGAGCCAACGCCGCACCTCCGCGGCCGGCCGCATTCCGCCCTACGACGAAAATGCCGAGGTCGGGCTGCTGGGCGCCGCCATGCAGCGGGCGGAACAGATGCTGGACCTTTGCGTGCAGGCACGCCTCAGCTCGGACGCGTTTTATGTGCCGGCACACCGCGCGCTTTTCGAGGCGATGGTGGACCTCAACAACGCCGGGCGGGGCGTGGACCTCATTACGCTTGGCGAATACCTCGAGCGCAAAGGCCGCCTCGACTTTGTCGGTGGCCACGAATTCCTGGAACGCTTGCAGGACAACACGCCTACCGCGGCGCATGGCGAGTATTATCTCGATATCGTTCACGAGAAGTTTCTGTTGCGTGCCATGATCGATCGGGCGCGCCAGGTGATCGATCATTGTTACGAAGAGGACGAAAACGCGGCCGAACTGCTGCAGCGCGCCGAACAGTCGTTCTTCGAAATTGCCGAGTATCGGAATACCGAAACGACCTCCTGGAACGAGCTCATCAAGCACACCATGGAGGAGATCGAACTGATCCTCCAGACGAAGCGGGGGCTGACCGGCCTGCCCACCGGGTTCCGGGATCTCGATAATCTGCTGCTTGGCTTGCAGGCGGGCGACATGATTATTCTCGCGGCGCGGCCCTCGATGGGCAAGACCTCCCTGGCCATGAACATTGTGGAGCATGTGGCCACTGGCTATCGGTCCTGCGCCGGTTATCGGGATCAGGCGGCGCGTTCGGTCGCGGTGTTCAGCCTGGAAATGTCGGCCGACCAGCTTGTGCGCCGCATGCTCTGCTGCTCGGCCCGCGTTTCGTCGCACAGGCTTTCCCGCGGGATTCTGCCGCGCGAGTCGCACGGCGCACTCACCAACGCCGCCGACGTGCTCATCAAGGCGCCGATCCTGGTGGACGACAGTGCCGGGCTCTCGGCGCTCGAGGTGAAATCGCGCGCGCGCCGCATGAAGGCGCGGCACAACATCGGGCTGATCGTGGTCGACTATCTGCAGTTGATGAACTACCCCATGTACGCCAAGGACCGGCAGCGGGAAATCGCGGCGATCTCCGGCGTGATGAAAGCGATGGCCAAGGAATTGAAGCTGCCGGTCATCGTGTTGAGCCAGTTCAGCCGCGCACCGGAAGGGCGGCACGGCTCCGTGCCGAAGCTCTCCGACCTGCGCGATTCGGGGGCCATCGAGCAGGACGCCGATGTGGTGCTGCTGCTGCGCCGCCCGATTCGGGCCCCGGACGATCCCGAGCACAACGCCGAGGATCCGAAACTCAGCATTGTTGACGTGGCCAAGCACCGAAATGGGCCGACCGGACCTGTACGGTTGAATTTTGAAGAGGATTATACAAGGTTCATGGACCGCGCGGATCGCGTGATGCCGGAAGAAGGGGCCTTTGACGTTGGGGAGGCGAGCGCATTGTGAACTACGATCGATTCCATGGATGGGCCGTGGCCCTGCTTCTGTTTTTTGTTGCGGTATTCCCGGCCTCGGCGGCGCGTATTGCCGGTATTCGGGTCGTGAACCGCGGCCCCGGTCCGCTCGACGAGGGGGCCGTGCTGGCGCATGTGAGCCAGCGCGTGGGCGAAACGTTCAACGCCAACGCGGCTTCGCGGGATGTTCGGTTGCTCAAGGAGACGGGCCGCTATTCCTTCGTGAGTGTCGATGTGGAGCCTGATGGCGCCGATGTCTGGGTGATTTATGCCGTGACGAGCCGGCCGCGCCTGCGGCGCTTGAGCATCAGCGGCGCGGAGGGATTTTCCAACCGGCGGATCAAGTCGCTGATGGAAGTGGAAATCGGGGACCGCATCGATAATGCGGCGCTCGCGGTGATGGCGCGCAAGGTCGAGGAAGAATACCGCAAGAAGTACTACCCCGAGGCCCGTGTCACGTGGCGTATGGAAGAAGACGCTCCACTGGGTGTGGCCGATGTCTGGGTGGAAATCGACGAAGGGACCCGGGCGCGTGTCCGGCGGATCGTCTTTCCTGGCTTGCAGCGGATTCCGCCACGGATGATTCGCAGGGAACTGAATCAGCGCACCCTCAACGCCTTGTCCTTCATTACCGGGCGCGGCGTCTTCAGTCCCGCCGATCTGACATCGGACCGGGTCATCGCGCGGAACGTCTTGATGGACTTTGGCTACCTGGACGCGGAAGTCGGGGAACCGATCCTGAAAGAACTCAGCCGTTCCCGTATCGAAATCCGCTATCCCGTTCGAATGGGCGACCTCTTCAAGGTCGGCGAACGAAGTGCAGAGGGCATTACCCTGGCCACCCCCGAGGAGGTGCTCGCGACGGTGCCCCTGCAGACGGGCGATGTTGCGTCCATGCGAGAGATTCAGCGCGCCGAGCAGGCGGTACGCGACTACTTCGGTGCCCGCGGCTACCGCAATACGCGTGTTCAGACGCGAAAAGACCTGCGCCCCGACCGCCCGGTTGTCGATCTGCACTTCACGGTGCAGGAAGGAGAATTGGCACGAATCCGCGATATCAGCATCGAGGGCAACACCCGCTCGAAAGACAAGGTGATCCGGCGCGAATTGGCGGTTTATCCTGGTGACGTCTTTCACGAGCCGCGTATTCGTCTCAGCGAACAGCGGCTGCGCAACCTGGGTTATTTCGATTACGTGGCCAGCGCGCCGCGGCCCACACCGCGACCCGACGAGTACGATCTGGTCTTCGAGGTGCAGGAACAGCGCACCGGCCAGTTCATGGTCGGCGCCGGTTTCTCCAGCATCGACAACGTCATCGGCTTCGTGGAGTTGCAGCAGGGCAACTTCGATCTGTTCGGCTGGCCTTATCTCACCGGGGCGGGACAGAAGTTGAAGGCACGGCTCCAGTTCGGAACGAAGCGCCGTGACTGGGAGGTCAGCTTTGTCGAACCCTGGCTGTTCGACAGGCGTCTCTCCTTCGGGCTGGACGTCTTTCAGAACGACCGCCGCTTCCTCAGCGACGATTACGAACAGCGCAACACCGGCGCGGGCATCACCCTGGGCCGCCAGTTGCACACGCACATACGCGGCTCGCTGCGATATCAGATCGAGGAAATCGATGTGCGGAACGTTTCTCCCCGCGCCTCCGAACGGATTCAGGAGGAGGCCGGACGGTCCACCAAGAGTTCGCTGACGCCGGGGGTGGTCTTCGATACCCGCGATAACTTCTTTATCCCGACACGCGGCAATCGCACCACGGCGGCGTTGCAGGTGGCCGGTGGGCCCCTTGCGGGAGATGTAGATGTTTATAACATCAGTCTGGCCAGTTCGCAGTATTGGCCGGTCTGGTTCGACCACGTCCTCTCCCTCCGGACCCAGGCCCAGGTGGTAGAGCCGTGGAATGGAGCGAACCGTGTGCCGATCTTCGACCGCCACTTCCTGGGCGGCGCGCGGACCTTGCGCGGATTTCGTTTTCGAGATGTCGGGCCACGCGACGAGCTGGGCGAGCCGCTGGGCGGCCAGACCATGGGTTTCGCCTCCCTGGAATACACCGTTCCGCTCTTCGAGCGCGTGCGGGGTGCGACCTTCTACGATGCCGGCTTCGTCAACACGCGCTCGTTCGATTTCGATACCGGAGACTACAATTCGAATTATGGCATCGGAATCCGGCTCGACCTCCCTGGTTTTCCGATCCAGCTCGATTATGCCTGGCAACTGGAATCCGACGAATTCAACGAACGATCTTCCGGCCGCTTCAATTTTTTGATAGGTTACTTGTTTTAGCTCTCGTCCCAAACTGGAGGTTAACCACCATGAAATCGCTCTATTCCCCCCTCATCCTGGCCATCACAGCCGTCCTCTGTCTCGGCAGTGTCGGCCTTGCTGAAGATCGCATCGCCTTCATCGATATGGAGCGTGTCTTTTCGGAGTACACGCGCACCCGAACGGCGGAGGAGCGGCTGAAGCGGCAGGCCGACCAGTTCCGCGAACAGACCGAGGCGCGCATGGAGGAAATGCAGGCACTGGAAGAGGCCTTTGCGCAGGCGCGCCAGGAAGCGCAGGACATGGCCCTGAGCGAAGAGGTGCGCAGGCAGCGCCGCGCCGATGCCGAAGAGAAACTCCTGGAACTGCGCCGCAAAGAAGAAGAGGTGCGCACCTTCACCGAGCAGCGCCGCCGCGAACTGGAGAGCACCAGCCAGCGCTTGCGCGAAGGCATCGTGGAAGAGATCAATATTGTGCTCCGGGAGTTCGCCAGGGAACGCGACTTCCTGGCCGTGCTGGATTCCTCCGGCAACAGCTTCAACCAGATTCCTGTCGTTCTTTACCAGCGCGAAGGGTTGGATATCACCTCGCTGGTGCTCGATCAACTGAACGCCGACGCCAGGCGCGCAGCGCCCGCCGCATTGCCGGAGTAATCGCCCATGACCTCCCTCACGGCCGCTGAGATCGCGCGGCGGATCGAGGCCGAACTCGTCGGTGACGGCGCCGCTTCGATCATTGGCGTTGCTGGGTTGCGCGAAGCGCAGGCGGGCGAGATTTCTTTTCTCGGCAATCCGAAGTATGCCGGCTACATGGCCGGCACGCGCGCCTCCGCCGTCGTGGTGCCTCGCGACTGGACGGGGGAATGCCCGGCTGTCCTGCTCCGCGTGGACGCGCCCGATAAAGCGTTTGGGGAAATCGCCACCTGGTTCCTGCCGCCGCCGGTGGAGACGCCGCCTGGCGTGCATCCCAACGCCCTGGTGGACACCTCAGCGGTGCTCGGCGACAATGTTTCGATTGGCCCCTTTGCGGTGGTTGAAGCGGGGGCTCGGATTGGTGACGGCACACGAATCGGGGCGCTTTGTTACATCGGTGCGGGTGTGAGCGTTGGCGGCGAGAGCTGCCTCTGGCCGCTGGTTTCCGTGCGCGACCATTGCCGCATCGGCGAGCGGGCCGTAATCCACGGCGGAGCGGTGATCGGCAGCGACGGCTTTGGCTTTGCCGTGCAGCCGGACGGGCACCGGGAGAAGATTCCCCAACTCGGCATTGTGGAGGTGGGCGACGATGTCGAGATCGGCGCCAACGTGACCGTGGACCGGGCCCGTTTCGGGCGCACACGCATTGGGAACCGCGTCAAGATCGACAACCTGGTGCACGTGGCCCACAACGTTGTGGTGGAAGACGACGTGGTTCTGGTTGCGCAGGTCGGCATCTCGGGCAGCACCGTCATCCGCAAGAAGGCCATTCTCGCCGGGCAGGTGGGGGTTGGCGGGCATCTCGAAATTGGGGAAGGGGCCATATGCATGGGGCAGGCCGGCGTCACCAAGGATCTGGCGGGCGGCAAGATGTACTGGGACACACCTGCGATCGATCATAAAGAGTGGGCGCGTATGCATTCCGTTCAGAAAAAGCTGCCTGTGCTCAAGGGCCGCGTGGAGGCGTTGGAAAAGCGCATCGCCGAGTTAGAGGCAAAGCTGGGCGGCGAAGCGTAGCAACCCAAAGCCTTCGGCCATCGAGTTGGCGATTACACCCAGCACGGTGCGCACATGCATGGAATTGGAGGATGGGCATGTCCGTCAGGACTGCCCGTCGATGCGAAGCCCACAAGCCCACAAGTTTCCGATGCACCGGGTGGACCATCCACCACCCGTAGGGTGTGTCCGGCTCGGTAAGCCGAGCCGCTCCGTAGCGTGTTTGATTGGGGTTTCCTGTGGAGCGGACGCGCTTTCGCGTCCGGAATCGCCATGTGGGCCTGAGACAACAAATTCGCTTCGAAATCGCTCTTAATTGGTGCCATTCCACTCTGATCCGAATGGCACTAAGATAAGGCCGCGGCTCAGCGAGACGCTTCGCCCTACCTTTCTACGCAAGTGTCTAATGGGTAGGGCGAACCGTCCCCGGTGAGCCGGATTGGCGATGTCCGAAATTGGCCTTAAGTTAGCGCCATTCCACTCTGATCCGCAAGGCAGGCACGCCACTCTCCTACCAGATCGACCCACCCAGCACAGCGCCGGGCGCTCAACGCGAACTTCCGGCATACCGACCCGATCGGGTGGGATCCGGGACGACCCGCGGGACCGAGTCGGGATATCGCCGCTTCAATAACCGCGCAGTCGCATACCCAAGACCGACGTAGAGGCCACCCGCCATCAGACACACAAAGATGTTGTACCACGTTTCGGAGATCGCCAACCCGAGCCGGTCATAGCCCCATGAAGTAATGTGCAGCAGCAGGATGAGCACCGGGAAATAGATCAGGTGCATGCCAAAAAAAGCGAGCATTCGTTCGGTGCTCTCCGTCATGGCACAACCTCCACGATTAGCCGGCCGGTGCGCGAACTTCGTTTTCACCCGGCCGCCGCAGGATGGTCATCGGATGCGTGGGAACCGGGCGTCGATAGATCGGCAGCCGTTTTCCATAATGCAGCACCGCCGCCTGCCAGACGATGCGCGGCACGGTGAGCGCAATTGAAACGGGCCGCAGGAGCAGTCCTTGCCACAGCGATTTTGTTGTCAACACACGACGGCGCCCACTCAGCGCGGCGGTAAGCACGGTTTGCTCGTCGCGGATCAGGTCCAGCCCGATCGCCATCTCTTCGGCCAACGGGCTGAAGCGGAAGGTGTACCGCCCGCGCATGTCGTTCATGGGCGAAACATGAAACTCCTTTTCGTGCTGGAACCGGATCGCACCGCTGGCCTCGTCGTGCTGCGGCTCGGAGAGCACGTAGACGTGCCGCTCCCGAAAGGTATTGTTCACCTCGGCAATAGCGGCCACCAGCGTTCCGTCCGCGCCATAGCCGTAATAGAAACTGACGGGATTAAAGACGTAATGAAACAGCCGCGGGCAGGTGACAAGTTCGACGCGCTCAATGGAAGCGCCATTCGCGGCGTGTTTCCAGTAGCGCCCCAGCTTCTCGCGGATCGGCTCCGAACCCGCGTGCAGATAGTCGCGGTCATGCAGCGCAACCGGTGCAAAGCGGTTATAGCCAAAGCCCCGAACCTGCTGGGAGATCCGCGGAAGCTCGTCGAGATCGAAGACAAAGGTGATGGAGCGGTAGGCGAAGGCGTGCTCGACCGGATGGAGCCGGGCGTGCATCAGTTCGCCGAGGTAGAGTCGCGAGTTCACGGAGACGTCTTCAAATCCTTCACTACATTCAGCGCGGAGCGTACCGCATCTTCGTGAAAGCCGTAGCCGAAATAGCTTCCGCAAAACCAGGTGCTTCGTTGTCCGTTCAGTTTAGGCAGGGCGGTCTGTGTCGCCATGGACGCCGGTGTATAGGTGGGATGCGTGTAATGCAGTTCCCGAAGAATCTGCTCGTCAGGGATCGGGGCCTGCCGGTTCAGCGTGACGAAGAATTGCGTTTCGGTCTTCAAATTCTGAAGTCGGTTCATGTGGTAGGTCATGGAAACGGGCGCTGTCTCCGATCCATCGGCAGGGAGTGGCTCGCGGTGATAGTTCCAGGAGGCCCAGGCCCGCTGGCGTGGCGGCATGACGCCGGTCCAGGTGTGCAGGTGGACACGGTTATTGGAATAGGTCCAGGCGCCCAGCAGGCGGCGCTCGTCTTCGCTGGGATCGCGCAACAGCTTGAGGGCTTCATCGGCGTGCGTCGCCACAATGACGGTATCGAAGGCAAGGGCCTCGCCGTCGGGCAGGTACACATTGACCCCATCGGCAGTTCGCTCGATGCCCTGCACAGAGGTTTGCAAGTGAGTCGCCCCGCCGAAGTTGCGCATCATGGCCCGGATATAGGAGACGCTGCCGCCTCGGACGGATTGCCACTGCGGCCGATCGTTCAGCGAGAGCAGGCCATGGTTGTCGAGAAAGCGCAAAAAGGGCTTTGCTGGGAAGTCGAACATGCGGCTGCTGGGTGTCGACCAGATGGCCGAGCCCATGGGGGCGAGGTGGTGATGGGTGAAGTCGTGCGAATAGCCACCCGCTTCGAGATACTCGCCCAAGGTCTCGTCGCCGAGCCGCTCCGCTTCGAGGTCGGTTCGGGCGGATTTGTAGAAGCGGAGAATGTCGCGGATCATTCGATGAAACCAGGGGCGAAACAGATTGCGGCGCCGGGCCAGCAGCCCGTTCAGGTCCGAGGCGTTGTAATAGAGGTCGCTGTTCTGGCACCAGTAGCTGAAAGACATGTCGCTGGGCTCGAGGGCTACTTGCAACTCGCGTAACAGCCCGCCGAAGAGCGGATAGTTGCGATGGTTCATGACGATGAAGCCGGTGTCGACCGGGGTGCCCGCATCGGGGCCGTCCTCGACGAGGACGGTGTGCGTGTGCCCGCCGAGATAATTGTTCTTTTCGAAGAAGGTAATCTCGTGATCTTCGCGCAGCTTGTACCCGGCTGTCAGCCCGGCGACCCCGGTGCCGATGACGGCAATGCGGCGGCGGAGTGGAGAGGATGCCTTCATGTCGTCTCCTTTCCCAGCCGGTAATGGCCGACAAACCACTCGTCACCGCCCCGATACTTGAACAGCTCCGAGCAGGCCATCATGAACATGCGCCAGCGGTTCCACCAGCAGGTGGTGTTTTCCGCGCCATAAACGGGTGCGAGAATCGCACGGAGCTCCGCCTCCTGTGTGTCCATGCGCTGCAACCAGGCTTCGAGGGTGCGGCTGTAATCGATCCCCGAAACTTTCCAGGACTGTTCCACGATCAGATCGTCGGGATGGTGCGCGAAGATATCGAAAGAAGGCATCATACCGCCGGTGAAGAAGTGGCGCCCCATCCAGTTGTTGGCGCCTTCGGTTTCGTAGAGATAGGGCCAGTCGCGATGGCAGAAGATGTGAACGAAGAGCTTACCAGCCGGTTCGAGCCAACCGCGGATCCGGCGCAGCAGCTCGGCGTGATTCCGCATGTGCTCAAACATTTCGATGGAAACGACGCGGTCGAATGTCCGGTCCGTAGCGAAGTCGTTCATGTCGCAGGTCTTGACGGTGAGATTGGGTAGCCCTCTGGCGGCTGCCTGCTCCTCAATAAAGGTGCGTTGAGACTGGGAATTGGAAACCGCGAGGATGGTCGAGGCCGGGTACTGTTCCGCCATCCAGAGCGAGAGGGAGCCCCAGCCGCAGCCGAGCTCGAGAATGCGCTGGCCATCGGTCAGCCCGGCTCGCTCGCAGGTGAGGCGGAGCATGGCTTCTTCCGACGCGGCGAGATCGTTCACGCCGTCCGGCCAGAGCGCACAACTATATTTGAGGCGCGGCCCCAGCGTTTTGACGAAGAAAGCTGCGGGCACTTCGTAGTGTTGCTCGTTGGCGGCGCGCGTCTCGACAGCGAGCGGCTGCGAGCAGGTGGCGGCGTAGAAGGCCGCCTTCGCATCGGGCGGTGCTTCGGGGCCGGTTTCGCGGCTGGCTTGGCGCAGCCGGTCCGCGAGGAGCCGCCTGATCCCGAGGCGGATGAGCGAATCGGGAAGCCAGCCCTTTTCGGCAAGGGATTGAATCATGGGGAAGTCTCCGTGCGTTTGGGAAACCAGG
>SLOV01000376.1 GCA_007132345.1 Kiritimatiellia bacterium | reverse complement strand
GATGGTTGAGTAGTAGACAATGTTGGGAACACGCTGTCCGTTACGGTCGTACTTCCACAGCATGTCAGAGCCAAAGTCCCCGTTTGGAATGGGAAGCTGCCCGCCCGTGAAATGCCCGCTCGCCGGATCGCTGTCCACGACGGGGAAGATTTCGGAAGGATGCATGTTCCGCGGCGTCCGGAAGCTGATCAGATTATAGCTTGCGCCGCCCATAAGCGTCTGCACCTGGTTGGTCATCGGCACTCGCCCCACAAAGAGGAGTTGCGCCTCTTCGGCATTCGCAGGCAGTCGCACGATGAAGCCGTCCTGAAGCGGCAGGGGTTTATCGCTTACGTCGTCAAAGCCGTCTGTCGTCCATCGGGGAGTGGGGCTGTCGGTGAGCCAGATGGTATTGGTCGCAGTCTGCTCGCCTCCACGCTCGAACCAGACGACGCGCGTGGCGGCCAGGGGGCTCGACGCCGCGGGCAAATAGGTGCCCAGCACCAGATCGACGCGATTGGAGTCGGGCGTACCGGGGAAGGCCACCCAGTTCTGGCCTGGCCGCAGTTGCACCTGCTTCATCAGATAAATTTCCTGGCTGGCAATACGGAAGGGACGCCCATTGGTCCAGGCATGACGCGGTGCCGCCCGGATGAAGCGCATCTCACCGCGCGGCTGGCTGGTGATGGAATTCGTGACGAAGCTGACGGGAAGGTCTTTGTCGTCGATGGTGTAGGTCTTGTCGTTCCGCCCGACGAAAAAGCCGGGCGACGATTTGGCGTTCTCCCACTGATCTGCAAGGTGATCGCCATAACTCTGGGTGTCCACCCGCAAGAGGTCATATTCGCGCTGGAGCGCCGCACGAATTTCGAACTGCGCCTCCGTGGCGCTGATCGCTACGCCGTTCGTGATGAAGAAGAGGTTCAGATAATTCAGTTGGAGTCGATTCTCGGCAGCCGTCAGGAAGAGCAGCCCGTCGCCCAGGTCTTCGCTCCAGTGGGTTGTGGCGTCCAGTTCGAAGCCATCGATGGAGTCGACGCCGCCATCGATCAGGGTCCAGACATGGTCGAGATTCGGATCCCAGTTTTCCAGTTCGCTGTCGTCGAGCAGGATCGTCACCGTTCCGTCCAGTGTCAGGTCGCCTTCATTGATGATATAGTCCCGATCCGTACGGTTATCCGGATCGCCCGCTTCCACATCGCCGAATCGCACGCGGAACTGCGCACCGTCCTCGAAGTCGAGCGATGCCACCGTGAGGCCGCCGCGCGAATCGTCGCCGTTTCCGGGGAAGACAACGCCGTCCTCTTCGATCTTCAGCGCGCCGACCTCGCCCAGGCCGCGCAGCATCGCATTGGCTTCAACCGCAACTGCCGAGTCCGCCAGCGCCCCGCTGACGATCAGCTCCCCATCTTCTACCGTTGTTTCGCCTTCGAAGGCGTGGTTGCCGGAAAGCGTCAAGGCGCCGCCGCCCCGCTTGAGCAGCGCGCCATCTCCTTCGATTTCACCGGCATAGGTCGAGGCGTTGGAGCGATCGAAGACCAGCGTCGCCTCTTCGTTCACTTCGATGTCCGCTTCGATCGTCCCAAAGATGCCGCCATTGCCGATGGAGACTGTACCGCCCGCGATGGTGAGCAGACCGGCAAAGTCGTTATCACCGGTCAGAACAAGATCCCCATCACCGCTCTTGGTCAGCGCTCCGTCGCCCGTGATGTCTCCTCCGAAATCCACCGCGTGGAAGGAATTCGGCACATCGATGGTCCCGTCCCCATCGTGGATCGTGATCTCGCGTGTGCTGGCCAGTGTCAGCGACGCCAGGGCTCTCAAGGTTCCGCCATCGAAATCGATCGCCCCCGCGCTGCCGCCCAGGTTGTTGTCGTGGCTGATGCGGGTCACGCCGCCGTTCAGTTCGGTGCCGCCGGTGTAGGTGTTTGCCGCCGTGAGCGTCAGCGTGCCGCTGTCGTCCTTGATGACTTTTCCGGAAGCGGTGCCAACAACGGAGTCAATCATGGTCTGCCCACCTCCCTGCACCCGCAGATTGTGGCCCGCTCCCGAAATGGCGGTGGGGGAATTCAATGTAAGGGAATGACTGGCCAAGCGGGCGCCCACACTGGCGTTTGCGGTCAAGGTGATTGGCCCCGTGTATGTGTTCTCTCCGGCCTGGGTCCAAAGCGCCGCTTTGGTTGAGCGCCCGGCGCCCGCGAGAAATAGAGGCTCTGGCGCGGTGGTGATATCATTCTGCAGTTCCAGCGTACCGGACCTTGTAGTGTCGTCGCTACCTTCCACAATCGTTGCGGCATCGGTCGAACCAAGCGCATTAGGGTGTGTGATGCGAAGGGTCCCGCGGCGCACGGTGATTTCTCCGGTGTAGGAAGTGAGATTGTCGCCCCCGAGGACAAAGGTGCCCAGACCCTGTTCGCCGCTGGCCTCGTTGCGCGCCGTCTTGACCAGATCACCAGAGCCGAGCAGCACCCCGTTGTACGTCAGAACCCGGCCATCCTGCGCACCTACGCGACCTCCTTCGTTCCCGATCGTAAGGCCACGGTTGGCATTGATCGTGAATCCTCCGGTAAGGTCGTCGTCTCCCGTTACAGCATGGCGGTATAGCATGCCACCGTTGATCGTGACGTGGCCCGGTGTCAGCGTGGATGGATTGTTGCCCAGCGACGCCACACCGCGAATCGTCAGGATGCCTTCGTTGATAGTGGTAGGCCCGGAGTAAGTGCTTGTGATCCCATTGAGTCGCACCTCGCCCGGCCCGACCTTCACAAGCCCGGATGAGAGCGGTCCGGTAATCGAGCCGGCCAGGATCATCAGGCCAGCGGCATCCGCGCCTATGGCGGAGGTCGAGTCCAGTTGAATGTCACCGTCGTAAAATCGTGTGCCCGCTGTTCCGAAACCGCGCAGCGCGCCCGCTCCGCCTGCGCCCATGCCATTGAGCGTGAGATGCCCGAGCTGGAAGGTCGGGCTGTCCGATGCAATCGCTACGAGTTCGAGCGTTCCGCCATCTTCCACCGTAACGCCGGGGGTGGTTCCGAGTCCGATGCCCCGACGCACCCGCAGGGTGCCTTCTTCTACGATCACGGGGCCGCTGATGGTGCTGCTCTGGGCCAGGGACTGATTAAAATAGAGCGTGCCCGCCCCGCGCTTGACCAGTGTGCCGCTTCCGCTGTAGGTCGCACTGAAGGCGCCAGCCGCCATGTCCATCTGCGTGTCCGCCTCAACGATGTCCACGACGCCGACGCCACCTGTAACCAACTCAATGTTCTTGGTCGTCGAGGAACTGCCGCCGGTGTAGCGCAACACGCCCTCCGCGCCGCTGCTGCCTAAGAACAGATGAATTTCTTCTGTATCCGAAAGTGGCCCCAGCGGTTGCTCACTGCTGGCGGCTACCCACTTCGATATTTCAAGCGTACCCACCTCAACGCGCACGGGGCCATCGAACGTATTGTCGCCAGTGAGCCGCAGGGTTCCTTCGCCCAACTTGGTGAGGGAGCGGGTGCCACCGGTCTGGCCCAACACGCCGGAGAGGGTCAGCAGCCGGCCGGGATTTACGATGATGCCAAGATTGTCGCGCGCCAGAGTCCCGGCTCCGCTCAGGGTCAGTGGGTCCGGACCGACGAACGTAAAAGGCTGCTGGTTATCGAATCGGTAGGCGTTGGCAACGGTAACGGGCCCACCGGAAGTGTTCCCGAGTTCGGTCAGCCCGAAGGTTACGCCGCCGTCCGGGTCGTC
>SLOV01000404.1 GCA_007132345.1 Kiritimatiellia bacterium | reverse complement strand
CGAAGGAAACATTGCACGATACCAGATCCGGCTGTCCGAATTCCGGGGATGGGAAACAGGCTGGAAGTGACGATGCCAAAACAGGCGGAACGCGCCACGATTCGATCTCGCATCCTTCTTCTCTACCCCCAACCACGGGAAGCTCTGGAAAAGCCGTGCGCCCATCTCGGCGACTACGAGGCGCTGGAGCGGGCTTTGAACCGGAATAGGGCCCATGACGTGTGAAGGGACGCATCTTGCCGCTCTATCGGTTGCCGCGCTCTTCCAGAAAGGCCGCAATTTGACTGAAGCGGGGTGAGGCACCGAAGCTGCTGGGACCTCGATAGACCACGCGTCCGTCCGGACGGAAGAGCACGGCGTGGCCGATGACCGTTTCCAGGCCCCGTTCGGGCAGAAGAACGATATCGCGCGGATCAAACAGATCGACGAAGATGTAGCGCAGGTCCGGCGGCACAGCCGCCAGGTCGCGATATTCGAAGCGGACCCCCATCGGCATCAGCCACTCCCGGTCGTCCTCGGGCACGTGCTCGTAAGCCGCCTCCAGCGCCAAGGCGATGTAGTCAAAACCGGGAACTTCGGTCACCGGGTCCGGGGTCGGCTCGGGCGGCGGGCGCCTGCTAGGACGATAGGGTCGCGTGGCGCGGCCCGTGGACGTGCCATTCCAGCGGGGCGAGCCATCGGGCCGAATCCTGACCTGCACCGAGGTCCTCAGCGTCACCTCTTCCTCCCCCTCCACAAGGACCTCGTGCGCATCGAGGTCCAGCATGATCACCAGGGCATCCTCATTTTCGGGGAGTAGCGAGACGAGCGGGAACAGCAACTGAGCGTAGACCAGCCGCTCTTCAGGAATGTCGAGATGCTCTGCCGCATAAGCCCGGGCCGTGGCGGCAGCCGTGGCCACATCGAACGGCCGCACAAGATCCGTCGGAGCCGGCGGCGGTGGTGGTGGCGGTGGCGGCATCGTCCCACAGCCCGCCAATAAGGCAACCAGCAGCAAACCCTGAGCAGACCAGATCCATTTCTTCACCATGCTGACATTTCCTCCTGAAATAGCGCGCTGCTCGGCCAGTCGGTATGGACCCGTGATGGCCTTCACTCGCCACTATTCGTAATGGGTCCACATCCGAACGACTTTGACGGTCTTCACCTCCGCGAGCACCTGGTACACCAATCGATGCTGTATGTTGATGCGACGGGAACAGGCGCCCGATAAGTCGCCCACAAGCCTTTCATAGGGCGGAGGGTTCTGATACGGATTTCGCTCCAGAATGGCCAGCAGCTTCTCCGTTGCAGGCCTCAATCCCGATCGTGCGATCTTCTTTGCGTCACGCCTCGCCTGTTTTGTGTAGACGAGTGTCCAACTCACCAGTTGAGGTCCTTGTCACACTTTTCCAAAGGCTCCTTCAGTCCCTCAATAATCGACTTTCTCATGCCGGGAATGTTTGTGAGATAGAGCGTCTCCTGAATCGATCGCCAGTCGTCTTCAGAGATGAGGATGGCTGAGTTTCGCTTTCCCGCGATCTGAACCGGAGCGTGCGATTCTGCAACGTCATCCAATAGCGCATAGAGCCGTCTTCTTGCTTCGGTGGCCGTAATGGTTGTCATAGAAATCCTTTCGTACGGAATAACGTACGCATGTGTTCTTTCGTGTCAAGTCACCAGCCATGGTGCCGCCCTGTTCTCGGTGTTCCTCCACTTCTTCTGGCACCCACGTCGGGCGGGGCGTTATGGTCCCCACCATGCGCATGCTGAAAAAGTCGGGCTGGTTCCTGCCGGCACTGGTGCTGATAGCACTGGTGCCGCGACTCCTCTACTTCAACGAAATCCGGACACGCGCGGATTTCGAGAATCCCGGGCTCGACGCGGGCTATCACGACTACTGGGCGCGCGGCCTCGCCTTCGGGCAATGGGCGCCGCCGCACGATCAGCCGGACCCGATGGTGCAGCAACTCCCTTATTTCCGCCCGCCCGGCTATCCCTACTTCCTCGCACTCGTCTACGCGCTGACCGGTGGCAGCCACGCCGCGGCCCGGCTGCTGCAATTCGCCCTCGGTATTCTGAATGCGCTGCTCCTCTACCTGCTGGCGCGCCAGATCTTCGGCGAAATGCCGGCGCGCATCGGCGCACTCCTGGCCGCGACCTTCTGGACACTCATCTACTACGAAGGGGAACTGCTGGAGCCGGTGCTCTCGATCACCCTGCTGCTCCTGCTGCTCTTCGCCTTCCACGAGTGGACACGTTCGATGAAGCTGCTCTGGCTCGCGGGCGCGGGCGTTCTCATGGGCCTCTCCGCACTCGTCCGCCCGAACGCCCTGCTCTTCCTGCCGGTCGCCGTCCTCTGGGCCGCCTGGTATCTGCGCGGTCACTCGTCCTGGTTGCGGGAGACTTTCCGCGCTGCCGTGCTGCTCTCCGTCGGTCTTGCCGTCACCGTACTCCCCGCGACCATCCGCAATTACGTGGTGGCCCGCGACGTCGTGCTTATTTCCGCTAACAGCGGCATCAATCTCCTGCTCGGCCAGGACCCGGACGCCATCGTGGACCATGCCTCCGACGAGACCGGCCACTGGAACTGTTTCCAGTATCCCGCCTTGCTGGCCAGCGCCTCCGCGGAGGCAGGCCGCGACCTCAAGCCATCCGAGGCCTCGCGCTGGCATGCGCAGAAGGCGTGGCAGCAGATCGTGACGCGCCCCAGGGTCACAGCCGAGTTGATGGTCCTGAAGACGCTGCTCTTCTGGGGTCCGCTCGAAGTCTCCAACAACAAGGTGGAGGAACTGGAGCGGACCGCATCTCCGGTGCTGCGCGGACTGACGCTCCGCTTTTCCTTTCTGTTCGCCTGGAGCCTGGTGGGTCTGTTCGGCGCATGGCGCGCAATGCGCGGCGGCGCCTCGCGCGCTGCAACTGCCATGGCGGTGCTCATCGTGTTGCTGGTCGGCATCTATTTCGGTTCCTTCCTCCCCTACATTGCGGCCGGCCAGTATCGCGCCCCCATTGTGCCGCTGCTCGCGGCCTTTGCGGGTGTCGGACTTTGGGAGGCGCTCCGCCCACTACTCAAGGGCAACCTGCGCACGGCGGCGTGCTGGCTGGTACCGGGCCTGGTGTTGTGGGGCCTGGCGTCGATCAACGTCACGGGCTATCGCCCGAACGAGGCGCACTGGCACCTGATGCGCGGCATCAGCGAGGAGCGCGCGGGCAACCTGGCGGCGGCTGAGGGCGCTTTCCGGGAAGCGGTCCAGACGAGACCTGCCTTGGACGTGGCCCATCAGCGACTCGGTGCCGCCTTGGCCCAGCAGGAGCGTTACGAAGAGGCCATCGAATCCTTCGAGCGCGTGTTAGAGCTGACCCCTGACAATGTCGATGCACGCCACAGCATTGGCCTGGCCCTGGCGCTACTGGGCCGGGTCGAGGAGGCCATCCCGCACTTTGAAGCCGTCGTGCGCGCGCGGCCCGGCTATCGCGAAGCCCGGCACAACCTGCAACAGGCCTACTGGGTCACCGGCCGCACACCGCCGCCGGATTTGTGAACCGGTTCCAGGCATGCCCGCCGAGGCGGGTACTACAAACGGCGGGGACCGGATTGATCTCCTTAGTCCTCAGGGTGAGGTCCTGGCACTTTTCCGCGGCTCAGCGAGACGCTTCGCCCCACCTCTTTGGCCACAATGCCATGCCAGTGCGGGTAGGGCGAAGCGTCCCGCTGAGCCGCCGACAGTCGCACCGAGACTTCGT
>SLOV01000261.1 GCA_007132345.1 Kiritimatiellia bacterium | reverse complement strand
CGGAACGCTGCTGCATATCGAAGGCCACGAGGTCACGGCCTGCGCCTCCGTCGACGAGGCGATCGCCGCCCTCTCCGAGGCCGCGCACCGCTACGATCTGGTCCTGACCGATCTCACCATGCCCGGCAAGTCAGGCATGGACCTCCTGGAAGCGTTGCGCGACGCCGACGAATCGCCTGTTCGCGTCGTACTCACCGGCACGGCCACTGTCGACAATGCCGTGCAGTGCCTGCGCAACGGCGCGTTCGACATGGTCGAAAAGCCCGTAACGCCAGAACAGCTCGGATTGGCGGTCAACCGCGCGCTGCAGCATGCGCGCCTGCAACGGGAAAACCGCCGCTACCGCACGCACCTCGAAGAGAAGGTGGAAGAACGGAGTGCCGCGCTCTTCGAGGCGCTGAGCGAACTGGAGCAGGCCTATACCTTCACGCTGGAAGCCCTTGTGGCCATGCTGGATGCCAAAGAGCATGCCACGGCCCAACACAGTCAGCGGGTCAGCCGCGTCTCGGAATGGATGGCCCGGAAACTGGAACTCCCGCCGGCCGAGATTGCCGACATCGCGACGGGCGCACTGCTGCATGACATCGGCAAGATCTCCGTGCCCGATCGCATCCTGCTCAAGAACGGGCCGCTCACGTCCGAAGAGCGGGCCATCATTCGCGGGCACCCGGAGGCGGGCTACAAGATTCTCCGCAACAGCAAGAAGCTCGAGCAGCCCGCGCAACTCGTGCTTTCCCATCATGAACGATTCGACGGCAACGGCTATCCGCGCGGCCTGCGTGGTGAAGAGATCTGCCTGGGCGCACGCATCTTCAACATCGTCGATTCCTACGATGCCATGCGCTCCGATCGCCCCTATCGCTGCGCCATGCGCATGGACGACGCGTTGAAGCAACTCGTGGAAGGCCGCCACTCGCAATTCGATCCGCAACTTGTGGACCTGTTCCTCGCCCATACCGAGGAGATCGAGGAGATCGGCGGCTGGGCCACTGACGACGACGACGCCCAAGAGGTGGCATAGCAGCACCGCGTGGCGGGCCATCGGCCCATCGTCCTATCGGCGTCAGTTCGTTGAAAGCAATACGGTGCAAACGGGGTCGAACGGCTCGTCGATATCGTCAGGTGCGGCGCGGTCCCGCAAGAAGGGCATCCCCTCCGACGGTCCGGTTCGATAGCACTCGATCGTGCAGACAATGTAATGAACACGCGTACCGTCCGTGGTGGAAACCTGATCCTGGTTCATGTCGTTCGATGCTCCTGTGCGTGGAACCTGCTGCTCATACACATCTTCTAAGCGGGTTTCGTGCCAAGGATTGAGGCTTGCAACTTGATGGGCCGCCGCGCATTGTCTGGCTTGCTGGATAGCGGGAACATGCAGGCAAGGAGAGAAGGAGCAAGCCGGTGATTCGGATTCTAAGTGCGGTCGTATTACTCGGACTATTGAGTTGCACAGAGGCACTCGCCTGGCGGGGCAACTACAAGGATGGGCCCTTCGTCTCCTACAACTTTGGCGGGGACATCGAGAGAGAAACGCTCGGTCTCGGCTGGCAGGTCGCCCGCCGTTTCACCGAGGTGCTTTCTCTCGAAGGCACCTTTTCCTATCACGAGGATCGCAACCTCGAATTGACCCGGCTCCGCCCCGAATTACCGGACAGTCATGTGGATTTGCAGGTGCTCGGCTTCGGCCTCACGGGCCGGGTCGGGTTCCGGCCCAGCACGAACACCTATCTCTACGCGGGCGGCGGCATGACCTTCTTCAACATCAATACCGACGCCAAGCCGGTACGACGCGCCCAGGCGGCGCGCGGCGGCCCGGATTTCGGCCGGTACGAGGCCGACATTCGACACACCTGGGGCACCCACTATGTGCTCGGCCTGGAGGTGGCCCTCACCCGCAGATGGGAGACCTTCATCGAGTTCCGGCAGACCTACCTCGATCCGAAGGTCAGAACCAATTTCGCCCCCGACATCGATGCGCCGACCCAACAAACCCGCGACCGGATCGACTACGACTACAGCATGTTCCGGCTGGGCATCAATTACCGCTTCTAGCAGCGCCCCGTCAGGCGACTCGAATGACTTGCCATTCTTCGCGTGTTTTTCTAGGCTTTCAACATTGACCCGGAGGTACGCACAATGAAACGAACCCTTCTACTCTGCTTGTCTGCTGCCTGGCTTTGCGCTGTTCCTGCCGCGCCCGCAATCACCACCACCGCAGACCTGCCAAGACTCGAAAAACTCGATTCCGTTGTTCTGGCAGGCGTTCACTACGATGCGCGCACCGAGACCATGCTCCTGAAGAAGCGTGACGGCACCGTAATCGAATACTCGGGAGTGCCCCATGAGATTTACGAGCGCCTCAAAGAGCATCCGCTGAAGGGCGGATTCTACCGCGGGCATATCGCTAATCGTTATCCCTCCCGTGTCGTCCCCCCCGCCCCCGAACCGGAAGAGGTCGAGGCTGACGAGGCCGAGGCCGCAGCAGCGGCTGAGGATCAAGCCGACGCACCGGTCGCTGTGGCGGAACCGGCTCCCGCACCCGCTCCCGCCGCCGAACCCGAACCGGTCGTCGCAGAGGTCGCGCCGGAGGAGGATGAGATCCCCACCATCTCCGTGGTGCCGGCAGCCGTTGCCGCGGCTGCTGCCGACATGCCGGACCTGCCCGATGACTTCGACGAAATGCTGGAGACCACCGTCGAGCGCGCCGAAGCGGTTGCGGAAACACTGGATGATGAACTGTTTTCCGTTCTGGATGACGCGGGCGGAACCACGGACGAAGCGTTGGAGGAAATCCTCGACGCAGCGACCGAGGACGAAGATCTCGACGACCTGCTGAGTTCCCTCGACGATCTGCTCAAGTAGAAACGAAACGAGCCCCCTTGCCCAACGGCAAGGAGGCCCGTCCGGTGTGGGAGAAGATTCTTTTTCGCGCGCCGTGCGGGTTAGTCTCCGTCTTCCATTATCACGGTCAGCACCGGGTCGATAATCAGCGGCAGCGCCGCATCGTAAACGCCCACCCGGATGCCGATTTCGTTCGCGGCCAGCCGCACATATTCGCCGTCGACCTGTTTTCTCGCGCCTTCCACGATCTGATACAGGAAGGGTTTGTGTTGATGAACCATACCATTGCCCAGGTCCACGACCAGGTTTCCGTCGTCGTCTAATTGCACGTCCGAAACGCCCTGAAAACGGAGCGCGATCAGATCGGGATTTGCGCCGGGGGCCACAATGAAGTCATACCGCAACTTGCCGTCCTGTACCTGGTAATCGACGTCGATACCCTCATACATCCCGTCCATCCGCACCCCTTCATAAGCTTGCGCCGAAACGATGCCCTGGGAGGCGCGCTCGGGCGCCATCGGGTGCTGCACCCGGAATGCCAGCGGTAGGCGACCGCTCGCCACGACATCCGACTCGCAGCCCGCGAACTCGATCCGCATGGGATGCGGCGTGCCCGGTTCGGTCGCCATGGCAATGCCGTTCTTCTTCAGATCGAATCGATAGCCCTGCCCCCGGAAGGCGTACAGGGCGAGGGGCGGCAACTGCCCGGCGTTCTCTTCGAAGTGTGCCCCGAACGGCTGCAGTGCGCTGAGCCAGGCCCCCATCTCTGCTTCCGAACGTTCGGCAGCCCCGAGGGCAACGCCGCTCGCAACCGCACCCAGCAGCAGGCCGAAAATGGCCCATTTGAAAATTCGAATTCTCATTTCGTTACTCCTTCTCCACCT
>SLOV01000387.1 GCA_007132345.1 Kiritimatiellia bacterium | reverse complement strand
CGCCTCCCCCCGTGGCTCCGGATTCATTTACACGACGGTCCCTTTCGCCGCCAGATCTCCACGCCGGCCAGTGAACGACTCTTTGGGGGCGACATCAATCTCCTGCTCGACTTCGAGGAACGTCCCGAATCCATTCTAGCCGAGGCGCGCACTTTCCAAGCGCGCCATGCCGCGCATCACTGAACCACGGCCGAAAGGCTTGCGTTGACGGGGTTGACTGTCCGGGGCAAACGCCCAGGCGGGCCTTGTGCCTTTGCAAACGGGGAAGGCAGAGCATGCCCAGAAGGCGCCTTTTGCAGATCGTCGCCGGCTCATCGGCTCACCGCACAGAGCGCATTCTGGTGCCTCACCTTGCTCCTTTTCCCTGGCCTCCATGCGTGTTGGCTATAAGTCGCTCCCTGCCCCCCCCCTGCAGACATGCAGACAAATGGTATGTCCCTAAGTCTGGTTCCTAAGTCTGGTTCTCGGGCAACTGATAGATGGTGTGTCCCTAATTTGGGTTTACGCCATTGAGTGTGGTGGCTGCGTCTATACGAACGATACGGACTTCAGTCGCTTTCCGCGTTTATCCCACAAGAATCCGCTCGCTGCATAACACCGCTGCGGACTTGAACCGAGGGCCCGAATCGACCACTCTGCCCGCCACCCCCCGTAGTAGTAAGGCATAGCCCCGAAGGGAGATCGTTGTTATGAGTCGAGTCCTGATTATCGGCGCCGGCGGCGTCGGACGTGTTGTCGCGCACAAATGCGCCCAGCTTCCCGAAGTCTTCAGCGAAATCTGTCTGGCCAGCCGCACGGTGTCGAAGTGCGACGAGATCGCCGCGGAGCTGCCACGCCCCATCCGCACCGCACAGGTCGACGCGGACGATGCCCAGCAGGTGGCCTCGCTCATCCGTGACTTCGCCGCTGAACTGGTTATCAACGTGGCGCTGCCCTACCAGGACCTATCGATCATGGAAGGCTGCCTGGCCGCGGGAGTCCCGTATCTGGATACGGCCAACTACGAGCATCCGGACGAAGCCCGTTTCAGCTACGAATTCCAGTGGCCGTACCACGATCGTTTTGTCGAGCGAGGCATCACCGCGCTGCTCGGCAGCGGGTTCGACCCCGGCGTCACAAACGTCTATTGCGCCTACGCGCAGAAGCATTATTTCGACGAGATCCACACCGTGGACATCATCGACGCCAACGCTGGCGATCACGGCCTGCCCTTTGCCACCAACTTCAACCCCGAAATTAACATCCGCGAAATCACCGCCAAGGGGCGCTACTGGGAAGCGGGCGAGTGGAAAGAGACGGAGCCGCTCGAAGTTCACCGCACCTTCGACTTCCCTGGGGGCATCGGCCCGCGTGAAATCTATCTGCTCTACCACGAGGAGATGGAATCGCTGGTACGCCACATCAAGGGGCTGAAACGAATCCGTTTCTGGATGACCTTTTCGGAAAACTATCTCACCCACCTGCGCGTGCTCGAGAACGTTGGGATGACGCGGATCGATCCGGTAGAGTTTCAGGGCCAGCAGATTGTGCCGCTTCAGTTCCTGAAGGCGTTGCTGCCCGACCCGGCCTCGCTCGGCCCCCTTACGAAAGGGAAGACCTGCATCGGCTGCGTCATTGTAGGCGTCAAGGACGGCAAGCCGCGTAAAGTCTACATCTACAACATCTGCGACCACGAAGCGTGTTATCGCGAGACGAAGTCGCAGGCCATCTCTTACACCACCGGCGTACCCGCCATGATCGGCGCGAAGATGATTCTCGATGGCGATTGGAACAAGCCGGGCGTCTGGAACATGGAGCAGCACGATCCCGACCCGTTCATGCGCGATCTGAACCTCTACGGGTTGCCGTGGGTTGTGGACGAACTCGAGGCCCCGGCCGGCACATGATTCCCGCCCGCCCCGAGCCGGTTCCGCCCATTCCGTGGGAGCAGGTTCCTACGCCCTGCTATATCGTTCACGAGGGTCTGCTGGAGCGGAACCTCGCCATTCTGGACGACGTGCAGCGGCGGACCGGCGCCACGATCATCCTGGCCCTCAAGGGGTTTGCGATGTTCGGCGCTTTTCCACAGATACGGCGCCACCTCCGCGGTACCACGGCGAGCTCCCTCAACGAAGCGCGCCTCGGCTTCGAGGAGTTCGGCGGCGATGTGCATGTCTACGCCGTCGCCTACCTCGACGGGGAGTTCGACGAGTTGCTGCGCATGGCAAGCCACATCACCTTCAACTCCTTTTCGATGTGGTCCCGCTTCAAAGCCCGCGCCCTGGCCGCCTCGCGGCCCGTCCGGTACGGCATCCGTATCAACCCGGAATACAGCGAAGTCAAAGTGGCCCTCTACAACCCTTGCGGCCCAGGCTCGCGCTTCGGCATGACCGCTGCGCAGTTTGAAGGCGCCGATCTCGAAGGGATCAGTGGCCTGCACTTTCATACGATGTGCGAACAGAACTCCGACACGCTGGAGCGCACGCTCGACGCACTGCTCCCGAAGTTCGGCCCCATTCTGGAACGCATGGACTGGCTCAACATGGGAGGTGGCCACCACATCACGCGGCCCGACTACGACGTCGACCGGCTCTGCCGAAACATCGACCGAGTGCGCAAGGCCTGCGGCGTGGACGTGATCCTGGAGCCGGGCGAAGCGGTCGCGCTGCACACCGGGTTCCTCGTGGCATCGGTGGTCGACCTGTTCGAGAACGACGGGGTGCGGCTCGCGATCCTGGACACCTCCGCCACCGCGCATATGCCGGACGTGCTCGAAATGCCCTACCGGCCAGTCATCCTCGACGCAGAGGAGCCGGGCGTGAAAGCCCACACGTATCGGCTCGGTGGGCTCACCTGCCTGGCGGGCGATGTGATCGGCGACTACTCCTTCGACCGCCCTCTCGCCCTTGGCCAGAAACTCGTCTTCACCGATATGGCGCACTACACCATGGTCAAGAACACGACCTTCAACGGGGTGCCGCTCCCGTCGATCGCCCTTTACAATCCCGAAAGCGGCGTCCGTGTGGTCCGCCGCTTCGGGTATGAGGATTATCGGAACCGGCTCTCGTAGCCGCCCATCAGATCAGTAGAGCAGAAAGAGTCCGAGCGCGACGGTGTCTGCATTGGGCTGGTTCCCGTCTTTGGGTGAAAGCCGCTCATAGCCCAGTTTCACGTTCGCGTTGTGGCCTCTCCACACGTAGGTCAGCCCAAGGCGGAAGGCGTCGTAGCTGCCTGCATCGTCGGTGCCGCGCCACTCCTCGTACATGGCCCACGGCTGCCAGCCGCTGCTGTTCTCGCTGCGGCTCGGAATGAAGTAACCGGCCTGCACATAGAAACCATCGCCTTCCACCTGGCGCGTCGATGTGCGCGTCAGCGGATCCTCTGAACTGCCGCGCCGATTGGCGAGCAGGTCCGCACCGTCGAGATCGAGGTTGTTGTAGGCGCCTTCCACTGTCAGGCTGCCCGGTCCGACGGGTACGTCGGCGAACGCGTCGAGCGTGTACCAGAAGTAATCCACGTTATCGCCCGTTTCGAAGGCCTCGGCGGCGTTGTTCTGCGTATCGAAGGCGGCACCGAACCCGACGGTCTTCTTCTCGCCGAAATAGGTGGAGCGATTGAAGTAGCCCGGCTCAGTGTCGAAGACGTTCAACTGAAGGCGTCCCGTGAATCGCTTGCTGCTATCCGTTACCTGGTCCGAACCTTGATACGCGCCAAGGTAATGCTTGGCACTGAGCCGATCGTTCAGCTTGTGGAAACCGAAAAAGGTCGCGCCCAGGTCGCGCACATCGACGTCGCCCTTGAGCCCGGCGCTGGTATAGCCCAGCGTACGGGTCTGCATGGCGGCGACGGAGCGGGTGCCCCAAGTCAGCGTCTTGTTATTCTGCAGAGGCCGGTCGAACGCCATGAGCGCGCCTGCCGCCGTGAGGTTCTGGCGCGAGGCGGGCGCCATGTGCTCGCCGACCAGAAGTTGAAACGAATCCTGCGGCTTCAAGGTAATGTAAGCGTCGATCACCCGCATATTGCCGCCGCTCAGTGCCGGTTGATTCGGGTCGCGCAGATTATCGTTTGCAAACTCCGTTTGGAGGATCGCGGTTACGTAAGGCGAGACATCCCCTCGCAGCCGAAGCCGGGCGCGGCGGATCCGGATTTCATCTTCGTTGCGCGGGCCAACGAGGTCGCTGTCGTTATGCAGATAATGGGTCTGCAGGAGAAACCCCACCGACAGACTGACATCCTCGGCAAGCTGGAGCTTGTTCTGCGCACGGCCCTGTGCCGCCGTCAGAACCAATCCACCTAATACCAGCGCCATCACACGAATCTTCATGCCATTCCTTTCTGCGTTTCCACTGAGTCGTCTTCTACTACAGCAGCGTTCGGCTGCCATTCTTGTTCGCACTCCTCACCGGCCGGTGAGAAAGAGCCGCGCACCCTGCCAGAAAGGGGAGAGGGCACCAAGCAAGAAGCGTTTTACGGCAGCCAGATCCAGCCTTCTTGATATGCGCATTCGATGTCGCTTGGCGGCACCGCGTTGCCCTCAAGGTAATCGGCGGCGGCCAGGAGGCAGACAACGGCATCGAGGCAGTCGGCGTCATCGAGCAAGAGCTTCTTCTGCCTTGGCAAGCGAAGACGAGAGGCCAGAGCGCACAGGATTTCTTCACGCACGCCGCGCTGTGCCGATTTCTTATAGCCGGTAGCGGGCATCTTGTGTGCCAGCAGCGTACCCGCGGGATAGACCTCGATGGCGCAAATGCCTTCCACCTTGCCCGGTTGCCAGGCCAGCGGGATCGGACGGCCGGTGATACGTCGGACCTCTTGCAGCAGAGCGAGTGCGGTGTGGGCGGTGCGCGCGATACGGTCGGCACCGACGTCGAGCGGTGTCTTGTTGAAGCGGCGCTTGATCTCGCGGTCGGTTTTGCGTCGGAAGAGTTGGTCCGGCTCCGCGCTCAGCACTTCGCCCGCTTGATGTTGATGCAGGGCCGCACCCAGCGGGCCTGGCCAGCCCAGCGGCGCGTCAAGGGCGATCAGGCCATGCTGGGCAGTGGCGATCCACGCTGCGAGCGTCTCAGCGATGGACGGCACATCGGAGCCTCGGAGCACGTCTGTGACGTGTGGTCTTTCGTCAGGCGTTGCTTCGGCGCGGGCGAGGCCAACGTTCTTCGGGTCGCAGGCGCAGTCGACGCCGATCAAGATAGTGGACGGGCTGTGGGGCTTCATGGCGGTAAGGGGTATAGGGGGTGGTCGGGGGGCAGAGTGTTCAGTGTTCAGCGCACAGTTGGCTTATAGGCTGCGGGGGACGGGCAGTCGCTGCGCGACATGCCCATCCTCCTGCTTTGCGAGATGTGCACCTTCAACCGAACCCCGCCCCCCCCTTTTTCCTACTCCCCCCTCCTCTCCCCCCTTTGGCGCTTTAATTGGGCCACCGCTTCGCTGTCGCAGGCATCCTCCTCAATCGGCAGCAATTCGACGATAAGGCGGTTCTCGATCGATTCGTTGACGGCCAAATCGCGCTCGATGCTGAGGGTCTCGATTTCGGCATAACCGAGGCCGCGATTGCTGTAGACCTGCAGGGTGCAGCCGCCGTCGGGATAAGGCGGCGCGGTCTCTTCGGCCTCGGCGCGCAATAGAATCAGTAGACCGGCCGTCCGGGCCGCAATCCAGGTGCGGGGCGAGTCGGAGCCAAGCTTGAACTCGCCGGGCGCCTCGGTGTCGAGCACCAACACGTCATGGTGTCGCTCCATAATTTCCGGAGCAGGGGGATCGAAGAAGGATCGGTAGCCGTTCTCAAAGATCGAGTCTGCCTCGACGGGCAGATAGACACGGGACGGCGTCGCCACCTGAAGCAACTGCCAGAGCGCCACGGGGAACCTGGAGTCGGCAGTGCGGGAGAGTCGCTGATCGATGGTAAGCCGGGCGCGCTCGGGGTCGAGGGCGATGGTGCGGCGCACCTGCACCTCGATCGGCTCGGCATAAGACTGGGTCATGCGGGTGCGCGCCGCGCCATCGGCCCCGATCCAGGCGGAGGCCTGCCAGGGGCGATCGCCGAGCACTGGCGGCGGCGGCCAATCGCGGCCCTGGATGTCGACCCAGCGCGACTGTGCCACGGGCCAGAGCCATTCGCCGCCGATATTTTTCCAGTCCGGTTCGCCTTCCAGCGCAGGCACGAAGCCGTGGTGCGCCTCCTGCAGGGTCAACAGGTTCGGTTTGCCCGGCTGGGCAAGGTGCACGATGCGCCCAACCTCCGGAACCACGACCACTTCAAGGGCGCCATTCGCGAGGCGATAGGCGTTGGACCACCCCATAAACGGCGTGGCGGGCAGGGGCTCTACCGGGGTATCGGGGGGCACCGCCGCCGCCGGCAGAGCGGCGGCGAGTGCCGAGAAGGCGAACGAAACAGCAACGACCTGAGGCGCGCGCTTCATTTCTACAGGTGAGGGTTCACACTCTTCCACTGGTCGAGCGGAGGCAACACGCCCATTGCAATGACCTCGTCGCGTAGCTTGGCCAGATGGGAATAGGATTCCCGCAACGCCGCGATCTCGTCATCGGTGCCGGATGGGGTTGTCCACACCACGCCTTCGTTGTTGAGCGTGGTTTCCATGGCCATGGTGATCTTGGGGTAGTCGGGCGTATCGACATAGGTGCCAACCGGCCAGGGATAGCCGTGCCCGTCGATCGCCGCCTTGATCATGAGCACGGACTGGTGCCCCGGGCTCTGGTACGAGCTGCGGCCGCGCAGTTCGATGATCCGCTTCCCGCCCTGGCGGACATGCGCCTTGATGGCTTCCCATTTCTCTTTGGGAAGCGCATCGGTCCCGATCAGATCGCTCAGCGGCTTGCCGGCGATGGCGGCAGTGCTGGCGAAGACGGCCATCTGTTCGCCATGCCCGCCATAGGTGCGGCAGCCGGTGACCTCATCCTGCGGAAGGTCAAAGTGCTGGGCGAGCGCCGTTTGCAGGCGCGTGCTATCGAGCGCGGCCAGGGTCGCCACACGCGACGGGGCCAGGCCGGAGTGCACCAGTACCGTCAGGCCGGTGATGTCCGCCGGATTGAAAATGATGGCCACCAGCTTCACCGCGGGGCAGTTGGCCCTGATATCCTGCCCGAGCTGGGCCGCGATCTCGCAATTCCCCTTGAGCAGATCTTCGCGGGTCATCCCCTCTTTGCGTGGGGCACCGCCGGACGAAATGATGTAGGACGCACCACGGAGCGCTTCGGCAATGTCGGTGGTCCAGGTAACATTGGCGCCCGGAAAGGCGCAGTGATAGATCTCCTCGGCGGCGCCTTCGAGCCCTTTTTCGAACGGGTCGTACATCACAATATTCGGTGTGAGGCCAAGGGATAACGCTGACTGCACCATGTTGGAACCAATGGCACCTGCCGCGCCGCAAATGACGAGTTTGTCTTGAGTCAGATAGTTCATGCTCTCCTGTGAGTTTGATGGGGTTAAACTTGCCACCTGGCAGTGTAGGCGGAGCGGGCCATCAGGCAAGGAGAATTGCCCAACCGCAATAGAATTCGGAACCCCCATGCCATATCCATACGGGCGACTCACCCAAAGGCGACCGTCAAGGATTCCCTACCGCCCGGCGTACATGCGCTCGTAGTAGCTTTCGTAGACGCCGCTGCGCACGCGGGCCAGCCATTCGCCGTTAGCCAGATACCAGTCGACGGTGCGCTTCAAGCCCTCTTCGAAGGTGTAGCGCGGGGACCAGCCCAATTCATCGCGCATGCGGGTGGCGTCCATGGCGTAGCGACGATCATGGCCGGGGCGGTCCTTGACGAACTGAATCAACGACTCGGGTTTGCCGAGCGACTGGAGCAGCGTTTTGACCACATGCAGGTTGGGCACATCGTTCATGCCGCCAATGTTGTAGACCTCACCGGTCCGCCCGCGCTGCAGGACGGCGTCGATGGCGGAGCAGTGATCTTCCACGTAGAGCCAGTCGCGGACGTGCAGGCCATCGCCATACACCGGGAGCGGCTTGTCTTCGAGGGCGTTGCCGATCATCAGCGGAATCAGTTTCTCGGGAAACTGGTAGGGGCCATAGTTGTTGGAGCAGCGCGTGATGACGACATCGAGCCCGTGCGAGCGATGCGCGGCCAGGGCCAGAAAATCGGCGCCTGCCTTCGTGGCGGCATAGGGGTTGTTCGGGGCCACAGGCGTGCTCTCACTGAAGGCGCCCTCAGGGCCGAGGCTGCCGTACACTTCGTCGGTTGAAATCTGCACGAAGCGCGGCACGCCCCGTTCGCGCGCGGCGTCTAGCAGGAGTTGTGTGCCGAGCACGTTGGCGCGAATGAAGGCCGCCGCGCCGTGGTGCAGGCTGCGATCCACATGGCTTTCGGCGGCGAAGTTGAGGACGGCATCGAACGAATGCGCGGCGAAGATCTCGTCCACCTCGGCGGCCTCGGCAATGTCGCCTTTCACAAACGTGTAGCGGGCGTCACCTGACACCGCCGCAAGGTTTTCGAGGTTTCCCGCATAGGTGAGCGCGTCCATGTTCACGATTTGGACGTCGGGGTGCGTGCCCAGCATGTAGTGAATGAAGTTACTGCCGATGAAACCGGCGCCGCCGGTGACCAGAAGTTTCATACCCAACCCTCCTCTTTCAAATAGTTGTCTAATCCTTCGCGCCACGACGGGAGCCGCGTGCCGGTCCAAGCCTCGAAGCGCGCGTTGTAGAGAACAGAGAAACGCGGCCGCCGTGCGGGCAATGGATAGGCCTCGCTGGGGACCGGCTCCACCACCGCGTCGGGCGCCAGACGGTCTGCAATGGCGCGCGCGAACTCGAACCATGAACAGTGCCCGCTCGCGGTCATGTGGACGGTGCCGTTTTGGCCGGACTCCAGCAACCGCAAAAGACCGGCGGCGGCGTGGCGGGTGTAGGTGGGCGACGAGATCTGGTCGGCGACGACGCGGAACTCGCGCTGGCCGTCGAGCAGGCGTGTGGCAATGGTTCTGACGAAGTTCTTGCCATTCTTTCCGAATAGCGATTCGACACGCACGACGACCGAGGGGCCGCGCGCCTCGTGCACCTGCTGTTCGCCTGCCAGCTTGCTGGCACCGTAGGCATTCAGCGGCGCGGGTTCGTCCTCCTCACGCCATGGCTGGTCGCTTTCGCCGGAGAAAACGTAGTCGGTGGAGAGATGCAGCAACCGGACGCCGCGCGACGCACAGGCGCGGGCGAGAATGCCGGCGCCGTCGGCATTGATGCGGAAAGCGAGGTCGCGTTCCTCCTCGGCTTTGTCGACCTGTGTGTAAGCGGCGCAGTTGACCACGGCATCCGTTTCGGGCAGGGCGCGTTCGACGGAGGCGGGGTCGGTGATGTCGATGGCAGGGAGGTCGAGGCCATGCACGGTGTGCCCCGCCTCCTGCGCGGCAGCGACGAGGTCGCGGCCCAGCATGCCGTTGGCGCCAATGACGGTGAGCTTCATGTGGGGCGTTGCGTCAGATATCGACGCCTTCCTCGCGGGCCACGATCAGGTTGGCGCGGAGCAGGGCTTCGGGGTTTTCGCCAGCGTCGAGCCACCAGCCGTCGAGCACCTCGTGCTTCAGCTTACCGCGTTCGAGATAGATGTTGTTCACGTCGGTGATCTCGAGTTCGTTGCGGGCCGAGGGAGTGAGGGTACGGATCGAATCGAAGACATCGGGCGGGTACATATAGACGCCGATCACCGCGAGGTTGGTGGGGGGCTCTTTGGGCTTTTCGATGATGCGCGTGATGCGCCCCTCCTGCACGTCGGCGATGCCGTACTCCCAGGGGTGCTCCACTTCGGAAAGGAAGACCATGGCGTGATCGTCGGGCAACGACTTGTAGGTCTGCACACCGTGGGCGATGCCCTTCTGGAGAATGTTGTCACCAAGCACGACCACCATCTTCTCGTCTTCCATAAAGGGCTCGGCCAAGCCGAGCGCCTCGGCGATACCGCCCTCGCCTTCCTGGTAAGTGTAATGAATGTGGCGAGCCCCGAACTGCTTGCCGTTGCCGATGAGGCGGAGGAAGTCGCCAGCGGAATTGCCGCCGGTGACGATGATGATGTCGTCGATGCCCGCATCGACCAGCATCTGGATGGGGTAATAGATCATCGGCTTCTTGTAGATGGGAAGCAGATGCTTGTTGGTGATTTTGGTCATGGGTGCGAGCCGTGTTCCGAGCCCGCCCGCTAATACAACGCCTTTCATCGATCATTCTCCTTCATGCAGGCCAGTGGCCCGTGCGGCTTTGAGGTTCAATCCAGAATGGTGACAGTGGGGATGGGAACGACGAACTTGCCGCCCCACTCGCGAATGCCCTTCATCTGCTCCATGACTTCGTCTTTCAGGTTCCACGGCAGGATGAGCAGGTAGTCGGGCTGCTGTTCGAAAATCGCTTCGGGCGCGCGGATGGGAATATGCGTGCCGGGCAGGAAGAGCCCCTGTTTATGGGGGCTGCGGTCGACGGTGAAATCGATGAAGTCTCGGCCAACGCCGCAGTAGTTGAGCAGGGTGTTGCCTTTGGCGGGCGCACCGTAGGAGACAGTCCGCTTGCCGCGCTCGCGGGCGTCGATGAGGAACAAGAGCAGCGCGCGTTTCACACCCTGCACGCGCTCCTGGAAGCCGAGATAGCCTTCGATATGGGCCAGACCCGCGTCCGCTTCGCGCTGGAGCATGGCGGCGACGGAAGGGAGCACGGGTTTCGATTCATCGTCGGTGTGGCGGGCGAAAATGCGCAGGGATCCACCGTGCGTCCAGAGCTCTTCGACATCGAAGAGGGTCAAGCCATGCTTTTCAAAGATGGTGCGCACGGCCATCAAGGAGAGATAGGAGTAGTGCTCGTGGTAGATGGTGTCGAACTGGTTCTGCTCCATGAGGCGGAGCAGGTGCGGGAATTCGAGGGTGATGACGCCGCCGGGTTTGAGGGTGATCTTCATGCCGCCGACGAAGTCGTTGATGTCCGGCACATGTGCGAGGACGTTGTTGCCGAGCAGCAGGTCGGCCTGCTTGCCGTCGGTGACGAGGTCGCGGGCGGTGGCCTCGCCGAAGAAGCGGATGCGAGTGGGAATGCCCTTCTGAATCGCGGCCTCGGCTACGTTGGCGGCCGGCTCCACGCCGAGCACGGGGACGCCGCGCTGCTTGAAGTATTGGAGGAGATAGCCGTCGTTGCTGGCGACTTCCACCACGAGGCTCTCTTCGTTGTAGCCGAAGCGGTCCATCATCATGGCGACGTAGTCGCTACAGTGCTGGAGCCAACTATCGGAGAAGGAAGAGAAGTAAGCGTAGCCGTGATTGAAGTGCTGTTCCGGGCGGTGCAGGTCGGGGAGCTGCACGAGAAAACACTTTTCGCAGACGCGGACGTGCAGGGGGAAGAAACATTCCATGCTTTCGATCTGCTCGGGGTGCAGGAACGCGTTGCTGATGGGCGACATGCCCAGGTCGCAGAAGGTGTGCGTGAGCTCGGCGTGGCAGAAGCGGCAGCTTAGTTTCGTCATGGTGGCGTCCCGGTGAATCAGACGTCGACGGCCTCGAAGGCTTGTAGGTCGCGTTCGACCAGTTCGCGGGCCGGGCGCCCGGCGAGGAAGCCGCGCTGCCAGTTCACGATCCAGTCGAGGGCCTCGTCAAGGTCGAGGCGCGGTGTCCAGCCAAGGCGGGCGCGCGCTTTGGAGGAATCGAGTTTGAGCAGGCGGGCTTCGTGGGGGTGATGACCGCGGTCTTGTTCCCAGCGCGCGCCGTTGCCCCAGGCGCGGACGAGGACGTCGGCGACATACGAGACGGGGCGGATGCTGGTCTCGTCGGGGCCGAAGTTCCAGCCGTCCGCAAAGTCGTCGCCGTGATTCCAGAGGGCTTCGGCGAGCATGAGATAGCCGTGCAAGGGTTCGAGTACATGCTGCCAGGGGCGGATGGCGGCGGGGTTACGAATCGGGACGGGCTCGCCCCGCTCCATGTAGGCGAGCAGGTCGGGGACGAGGCGGTCGCGCGCCCAGTCGCCACCGCCGATGACGTTGCCGGCGCGGGCCGAGGCGAGGCGGGGCGCGTCGGGGCCGGCAAAGAAAGAGCGACGCCAGGCGGAGGCGACGAGTTCGGCGCAGCCTTTGCTGCTGGAATAGGGATCGTGGCCGCCCATGGCTTCGTCTTCACGGTAGCCCCAGAGCCATTCGCGGTTTTCATAGCACTTGTCGCTGGTGACGTTCACGACGACGCGCACTCCCGGCGTCTGGCGGACGGCGTCGAGCAAATGCACCGTGCCGAGCACGTTGGTGGCGTAGGTGCCGACGGGGTCGGCGTAGGAATCGCGGACCAGGGCCTGCGCGGCGAGGTGGAGGACGATCTCCGGCTGAAAGGCGCGCACGGCGTCGGTGAGGGCGGCGAGGTCGCGAATGTCGGCGATGGTCGACTGCATGCCCGCGCCGACATCGGCCTGGTCAAACAGGCTGGGGTCGGTGGGCGGGGCGAGCGCGTAGCCTGCGAGCATGGCGCCATGGCGCTGGAGCCAGAGGCAGAGCCAGCTTCCTTTGAAGCCGGTGTGCCCGGTGACGAAGACGCGCTTGCCTTTCCAAAATGCGGCGTTCATTCCCATAGCTTCCAGGGCGGGCTGCCTTCGTTCCAGAGGGTCTCGAGTTGGATTTTGTCGCTGAGGTGGTCCATGCAGCGCCAGAAGCCTTCGTGTTTGTAGGCGCCAAGCTGTCCCTCTGCGGCGAGACGCTCCATGGGGCGGGCCTCCCACATGATGCGGTCGTGCTCGACATAGTCGATGGCCTTCGGCTCGACGACGAAGAAGCCGCCGTTGACCCAGGAGCGGTCGCCTTTGAGCTTCTCCTTGAACCAGTGCACGCGGGTCTCGTCTTCGTCGAGGTCGAAAGCGCCGTAGCGGCCCGGCGGCTGTACGGCGGTGAGGGTGGCCAGCACGCCCTTTTCGCGGTGGAACCGGATGGTGTCCTGAATGTCCACGTTGCAGAGGCCGTCGCCGTAGGTGAAGCAGAAGGTTTCTTCGCCGATGTAGGAGCGGGCCCGCAGCAGGCGGCCGCCGGTGGCGGTTTCGAGGCCGGTGTCGACCAGGGTGACGCGCCAGGGCTCGGCGCGGTTGACCACGACTTCCATGCGGTTCTCGGCGAGGTCGAAGCAGACATCGCTGCTCTGCATGAAGTAGTTGGCGAAGTACTCCTTAATCATGTGCCCTTTGTAGCCGGTGCAGATGACGAAATCCTGGATGCCGTGGGCGGCGTAGATCTTCATGATATGCCAGAGCATCGGCTTGCCGCCGATCTCGACCATGGGCTTGGGCCGGATGGTCGTCTCTTCGCTGAGACGGGAACCGTAGCCACCGGCTAAAATCACTGCTTTCACACGCATCCTCCTTGGGCCGGGATTTCATTCCTGGGCCGGGCGCGATCATAGGGGGGCCGGGGCGCGGAGATCAAGGCGGCAGACCAGGGGGGGGGAAGGGTGTCCCTGCTTCGCCAAGGCTGCGCAGGGCAGGCGGGTGTCGGTTCAGTGTTCCGCCTTCGCTAAAGCTACGGCGGACTGGTCGGTGTTCGGTGTTCAGAATTCCGATTTCCAGGCTGAGATAGCGGACAGCCGCTCTGCCGGACGCGTAAGCGCGTCCGCTCCATTCCATGAATCTATCGAATACACGACCGGAGCGGCTCGGCTCTCGACCGCCCGCCGTTCGCTGGCGGTTCCCGAGCCGGAAAACCGGCCACAAGCCCTGTACTCTCAAGCACGTGATTCACTCGCCGATTTCGACGTAGGCGGGGAGAGTGAGTTCACGGACCTCGATCAACTGGCGCTCGCCTTCGAGATCGGGGAAGGCTTCCAGCGGGCCGATGCGCAGCGTGAGGCGCTGACCCACCTCGTCGGGCACAGGGACCCGCTCGGCATCGCGAATGCCCCAGTGGCCAACGAGCAATCGTTCGTGCGTCAAAGAACCGGCAAGAACACGTTCCACACGGTAGGTGTGGAAGACGAGG
>SLOV01000232.1 GCA_007132345.1 Kiritimatiellia bacterium | reverse complement strand
TTCACCTTTGATGCGGGCGGTTCTCATGGGGGACCTCCAGGGGAAGGGCAATGTGATGGGGGAAGGATAGGGGATGGGGAAAAGGGGGACAAGGGAAAAATGATAAAAGGTGTGTCCCTAATTTGAGTTGACAGGGGGGCGGGGGGGTTGCATGATTGGAAGTGCTGTGGATGGGATGGGTCAAATGATGCGGATGGCGCTAATGGGCATCGTGATCGCCGCGGGATCGGTGGGGTGCATCGATGTCGCCCACCAACTTGTCCTGGAAGAAGATGGCTCCGGGGCACTCGTCTTTGAGGTTCGCGCCCCATCGGAACTCGTCGAGGAATGGGATGCCGTCTACCGGGAAACCAAAATCTACGGAGAAGTCCTCGATACATCGCCGCTCGCGTTCGACGAAGCCGCCCTCCGCGATGCGTTTAAAGACTTTGACCCCAACAAACTCTCATTGGAAGAGGTCCTATTCTCCGAGGACACGGGTATACGGAAAATGCGGTTGGCCGTCCGCTTTCAATCCCTCGATGCACTGGCCTCCGCCAACCTGATCGATTCACGCTCGCTGTCGCTGCAACCTACAGAAGATGGGGCGTTTGCACTGGTCTTCCGCATCGGTCCCACCCGCCTTCCGCCCGCGGAGTTGATCGACCCAGCCATGGATTTTTCGCTGCGGCTCGATCTGTCATTGCCAGCCGATATACAGGAGACAAACGGTCGCCGACTGGGAGCCCGCCACGTGCAGTGGACAGCCCGCGGGATCCGTGGCGATAATGGACTGATGGCCCTCGCCCAAGACGCACCTCGTGTCGTGTTCGGCTCCGCAGGGTTGCAGATCCCCCCCTTCGGACAGCAACATATCCGACTGCCAGGGGTCGCCCCTGCCGAAAGAATACCTTAGAATCCCGTGGTTCAAGGCGTTGGATGCTGCCATTATCAGCACCGGAATGACGACTGTGTCGGACGCGATCAAAAAAGCGCAGCGGGAACTGCGGGTCATGGCGGAGAACATCCCCTTCCGTCAGGTGGACCTCCCGGAACCCTGCCGGGCGCCCGCTTTTGTGCCCCGCAAAGTCCGGCAGAAAAGGACGTTCGTTCGCGCCGACTCGAACATGCAGGCCATCGGCCGCTTTCTCGTGGAACGCGGCACGGTGGAGCTGCTCCCGCCCGAAGACACCCATGCCCTCTTTACGGAAATCCACTGGTGCGCAGCCACGCTCCGGGATTACGCAGACCGCGATTACGGCTCCGACGCCGAATGGCGCCAGGCCCTGATCCTGGCCCGCGGCCTCGTCTCTGAAATGGAGGCAGCGGAAGAGGAACTCTTCATCGCGAACCGACGCCTGGTGGTGAGTTGCGTAAAGCCCTTCTTCTGGATTGGCCAGGTGTGGCTGTCCGATTTTCTGCAAGAAGGCTCCAAAGCGCTCTCGAATGCGATCCGCAAGTTCGATTTCACACGCGGCACGCCCTTCTATGCCTATGCCCAGAAGTCGATCCAGAACCGTCTTCGCAATTACTTTCGCGACCACGTTCGTTCCGGCAGCATCGGCATGCGGCCCAGCAAGGATATGTTGCGGGTGAAACAGGTTGTGGATGCCTGGATACATGTGCATGACAAAGAGCCTGACAACGAAACGCTGGCCCAAATGACCGGCATGCCGAAGAGCCGTATCGTACAGGTGAAGGGCTTTATCAAGCAGTGGGAAAGCGTGCCCTCCCCGCCGATCTCCCTGGATGCGCTCATGGGCGATAGCACCGCGAATCTCTACGACCTGGTCGAGGACCGCGAAGCGGATGTGGCATCGGAGGTCACGCAGATTTCGGAGATATGGGAAGCCATGAGCATCCTCCCCGAACGATCGCGCAAGATCATGAAGATGCGCTTCATCGAAGGACGCACCCTGGAGGAGACAGGGGCCGCTCTAAGCCTGACGCGGGCGCGGATCAAACAGATTCAAGACGAATCTCTAAGCAAACTACGGGAGGCGCTTCGGGACCGATCCCACTCCGCCTGACCGTTCCACCCTCCGCTCCCCTCAAAAAAACCTTTGCCATCGTCAAGTTGAAACTTTACCCTTCCGCACGATCCAGGCTTACAGGCAACTTCGGCCCGAGCAGGGCTTGGGTCCAATGCGGGGGATGAACAGGACTCAAATGGCAACTCTGTGAGGGTGGAGGCATTATGGCACTTTCATACCTATCCTCGGCCGGGATCACGCATGTGGGTTCCAAGCGCAAGAACAATGAGGACTCCATCGTTCTCCTCCCCGAGTACGACGTCTTCTGCGTCGCTGACGGGATGGGCGGAGCGCAGGGCGGAGAAGTGGCCAGCGCCGAAGTCGTGGAGCATCTCGACGAGATCTTCAAAGCGCTCCCCAACCCGGAGGCTGTTTCAAGTATTGGTGGCCGGAGCAAACTGGTCGATAAGGCACTGAACCTGGCCAGCCGCGCTGTAAAGAAGTACTCGTCCGATCGCGGTATTTCGGGAACCGGCTCCACCGCAGTGGTCATGGCGTTCGATCGCAAAGACCCAACCCGCGGCATGATTCTACATGCCGGGGACAGCCGGGCATATCGACTCCGCAACCGGGAACTTGTGCAGATCTCGCAGGATCATACCGTAGCGGCCGCTGCGGGCATCAAAGACGACAACGACCTGCCGCCCATGTTCCGCGGCGTCGTCACCCGCGCTGTTGGCGTCAAGGCCAGCGTCGAGATTGAGCAAACCCCCGTCATTGTCGCTCCCGGCGACCTCTACCTGTTGGCCTCTGACGGGCTCGACAAGATGGTCAGTGATGCTCGCATTCAGGAGATCCTGCTGAGTCATCCCGTGGATCAACTCGAAGCGATGGCACAGGCTCTGATCGACGAAGCGAACAAGAATGGTGGCGTCGATAACGTTTCCGTGATCCTGGTGCATGTCGCGCTCGACGCGCCCACCGACGCATACCGCTATTCCCGCGAAGAAGAGGAAGCGGAAGCTGTCTTCATTGGCGAGGATCTGCCGCCCGAGCCGGACCTCAGCGAGTCGGAGAGCACAGAGACGGGTGCCGGCCCGTCCGACGACCACACGCCCGATTCGGACGAAGTCACTCCCGTTCGCAGTGGCGCGCGCGGCAGGGCTGCCGCGACAGCTCGCCGAAGGCCTCAAACGCGCGCCAAAAAGGCGCCGTGGTGGAAAGCGATCGCCGACCTTCCGGCTCCCGTGCAGGTGGGTGTTCCTCTGGCTGTAGCCGTGTTCATCCTTGCAGCCATTTTCTTCAACCGCAGCGAACCCGAGCCAGACTCGCCCTGGTCCGCTTTCGATGAAGCGGCCCCACCGGTGGAGGAACCGAGGCGTCCACGATCGCCAACGCCACCAGAGCAGGAAGAACAGGAACAAGAAGAGGAAGATGTTGCTGCACGTATCCTGGCACACCTGGATACCCCACAGCCGCCAAGCGGCGATGAAGAGGCGGAGCGCGCCGAACAGGAGCGAATCGCCGCAGAGCAGCGCGAGGCAGAAGAACGCGCGCGCGCCGAACAAGAACGTATTGCACGCGAAGAAGCAGAGCGCGCCGAGCAGGAGCGTATTGCTGCCGAGCAGCGCGAGTCAGAAGAACGCGCACGCGCCGAACAAGAACGCATTGCACGCGAAGAAGCCGAGCGCGCCGAACAGGAGCGAATCGCCGCCGAGCAACGTGAGGCAGAAGAACGCGCACGCATCGAACAAGAACGTATTGCACGCGAAGAAGCAGAGCGCGCCGAGCAGGA
>SLOV01000081.1 GCA_007132345.1 Kiritimatiellia bacterium | reverse complement strand
TCGGTTTCGGACGCCTCGCTCTCGGCTACCTGTTGCTGCTGATCCCTCTCGCGATCCTTCTGCACCAGCGGGTACCGATCCTTCGTGACACGGGCCTGGCGGTCATTCGCATGACCGCGCAATTACTGCTCGTCGGGTTCTATCTGCAGGTGGTGTTCCGGCTGAATCACCCAGGCGTCAACCTTGCCTGGCTGCTGATCATGGTCATCGTCGCAGATGGCTCGATCATGCGCGGCTGCGGCCTGCGCGCGCGCACATTCGCCTTGCCGGTCTTCCTCGCCGTGCTGGTCGGTACGCTCATCCCGCTCTTCGTTTTCATTGGCGTGATTCTCAACCATTCGAACCTAGTCGAAGCACACTTCCTGATTCCGATCGGCGGCATGATCCTGGGGAATTGTCTGCGGGCCGATATCGTCGGACTGCGCGACTTCTACGACAGCGTCATTCGCCACGAAAAGGCCTATCACCAGAGCCTGGCCGAAGGGGCCTCGCGGGCCGAGGCCCTGCACCCTTATCTACGCGACGCGATCCGGTCGGCGCTGTTGCCGACGGTGGCCACGATGGCGACCGTCGGGCTGGTCTTCCTTCCAGGCATGATGACCGGCGTGATTCTGGGCGGCGCCGATCCGATGACGGCCATCAAGTATCAGATCGCGATCATGATCACGATCTTCACCGGCACGGCCCTCACGGTCTACCTGGCGCTTCTCTGGAGCATCGGCGGAAGCTTCGATGCGTACGGTCTTCTCGACCGGGCGCGGGTACGGCCGCCGGGCTGATTGGCACCCACATCCCATGTTCGATTCTTCTGGATCTCTGCCTTGTTGCCAGGCAATGACGAATGACGATTCAGCCATGGCTGCCTCCAGCGGCCCGACAACCGGCTTGACGCCGTACCCCTATCGTTTCTATATTTCGCCAGATAACGAAATGAGAGACTTGCCATGAGCACAGATTCCATGAAGAGCACGGTCCGAATGACCAAGGCGCTTGCCGACGCACAACGGCTGCGCATCGTGGCCATGCTCCAGGCGGGCGAGTTGTGTGTCTGCCAGATTGTGGAGGTGCTGGGGCTCGCGCCCTCCACTGTCTCGAAGCACCTCTCCATCCTCCACGCCGCCGGACTGGTGGAATGCAGGAAGGAGGGGCGTTGGGCCTATTACCGGCATGCCGTGGCGCCCGGCGAATCGACAGCCTGCTCACTGCTTCAATGGACACTGGCCGCCCTGCGAAAGGATTCCGTTGTTGCGCAGGACCGGAAACGACTCAAAGCGATGTCGGGCGTCGATCTGGAGGCACTGTGTCGCGGGCAACGGCGCAAGGGATCCGCGAAGGCCAATGCGTCTGGCCGCAAAGGAAAACCGGGAAGGAAAGCAGTGTGAAAACGAACCCTGCGGGCAAGGAGCCCACCAGAAAACTCAGCGTCTTCGAACAGTATCTCACCCTCTGGGTCGGCCTCTGCATCGTGGGCGGCATCGCATTGGGCCGCGTCGCGCCGGGTGTTGCGGAGTATCTCGACGGCATCGCGATCTATGTCAACGATGCGCCGGTCGTCTCGATTCCGATCGCGATCGCGCTCTTCTTCATGATGTATCCCATCATGGTGAAGATCGACTTTGCCGAGGTCATCAAGGCCGGCAAGACACCGAAGCCGGTGCTGCTGACGTTGTTCATGAACTGGTGTGTAAAGCCCTTCACCATGTTCGGCATCGCTTGGCTCTTTCTCGGTGTGTTGTTCCGGGACTTTCTCCCCGGCACGGATCTCTTGAAGGACGGCACGGAGGTGGAACTCTGGCGCTCCTACATTTCGGGCGCCATTCTGCTGGGCATCGCCCCCTGCACGGCCATGGTCCTGATGTGGGGTTATCTGTCGCGGGGCAACCAGGGCCTGACGCTGGTGATGGTGGCCATCAACTCGCTCACCATGCTGGTTCTTTACGGTGTCCTGGGCGGGTTCCTGCTTGGCGTGAACGAAATGCCGGTGCCCTGGGAGGCATTACTGCTCTCGATCGGCATCTACGTGGCCCTGCCGCTGGTGGCCGGCTACTTCACGCGCAAGTGGATCATCAAGGCAAAGGGCAAGCAGTGGTTCGCCGACAAGTTTCTTCATTTGCTCACGCCCGTCTCGATCGTGGCGCTCCTGGGCACCCTTGTCCTCCTGTTCAGTTTCAAGGGCGACGTCATTGTCGCCAATCCGCTGACGATCCTCTGGATCGCGATTCCCCTCTCGATTCAAACCTTCCTCATCTTCGGTATTACCTACGGTCTGGCCAGGCTCCTCAAGCTCACCTACGAAGATGCAGCCCCCGCCGCGATGATCGGTGCATCCAACCATTTCGAGGTGGCGATCGCCACCGCCACCATGCTCTACGGGTTGTCGTCCGGCGCGGCACTGGCGACTGTGGTGGGTGTCCTGATCGAGGTGCCGATCATGCTCTGGCTGGTGAAGATCTGTCTGCGCACAGAGAAGTGGTTCACGCACGCCGATGCGACGAAGTGAAGCGGGGGGCCGGAATGAACAAGATGAAGGTGCTGTTTCTCTGTACGGGCAATTCCTGTCGCAGCCAGATGGCGGAGGGCTGGGCGCGTGCGCTGAAAGCGGATCTGATCGAACCGTACTCGGCCGGTATCGAGACGCACGGCATGAACCCGCGCGCAGTGCAGGTGATGGCGGAGGCGGGTGTGGACATTGCGGGGCAACGCTCGAAGAAGGTCGACGAGTTGATGGACGTGTCCTTCGATGCGGTCATGACAGTCTGCGGGCATGCGCACGAGACCTGTCCGACGTGGCTGGGAAACGCGGCCCGTGTCGTGCATGTCGGCTTCGATGATCCGCCCAAGCTGGCTCAGCACGCGACGAGTGAAGAGGAGGCGTTGGCACATTATCGCCGCGTCCGCGACGAAATCCGGGCGTTTGTGGAGGGCCTGCCCCAAGCGTTGGGATGAATTCACTACAACTGCACCCATTTACGGAAGTCGGCGTTCTGCTCTGAATGGTACTAGAACAGGGGCGTCTTCGGATCGCATGGAGACAATTGGATGAGGGGTTGGAATGGGGCAATCGGCAGACCAACGAGCTGTCCGGCTCGGGAAGCCGAGCCGCTCCGTAGCGTGTTTGATTGGGATTTCTTGTGGAGCGGACGCGCTCTCGACCGCAATCGCCGCAGGCGACGGCGGTTCCGCGTCCGGAACCCCATCGTGGGCCTGAAACAAGGGACTCCCCTGGAAATCGCTCTTAAGTTAGTGCCATTCCGTTCTGCTCTCTTCGTCGTGGAGGAACCCAATGAAGAAAATTCCTTTATTGATTGCCGCGTGAATGAAATGACAGGCCAGACGGACCATGCTACAGTACATGCAGATTGGAGAGTAGATCCATGACGTTTTTGTCAGACCGAATCACGACTGACCCTGAGCAATGCGGGGGCCGTCCATGCGTGCGCGGCATGCGCATCCGCGTGACCGACGTTCTAGATCTGTACTCAGCGGGATTGACAGCATCTCAGATCCTTGAAGAAATGCCCGACCTTGAAGCAGAGGATTTGAAGGCTTGTCTTCGGTACGCTTCGCAGCGAATCGACCATCCGGTGCTGGCCGCATGACGATTTGGATCGATGCGCAACTGTCGCCATCTCTTGCGGATTGGATCACTGACGTTTTCGCGATTCTGGCCTCCACGCTGCAGCAGGCCCTTGAGTTGCTCAACGCAGGGGAAACCCTGGTTGAGATCACGGGAACGGAAAGCACTCGAGCCTCGAATCTACAGGAGTAAGAGTCTGGAGGAATTCGTTGAGGATCTGTTCTTGTCTACGCAGCGATAAGCGACGTGTTGCACTCCTTCTCGCTCCCTTTGCGATCCTTATCCTTGTCGGCTGGGTCCCTACGGAGGTCCATTTCAGGCTGGTGGTCGAGGACGAAGAGGGCCGTCCTGTGCCTACGTCGGAGGCGGCGGCGAGTCCGGCCAGTCGACCGGCCTGGTTTGACAGACAGTGGCAGCCAGCGAACGAGGCAGGCGTCATTGATTATCGGTGGCTCGAGATCAGGCCCGATGTGGAAACTGAACCGGCCTTTGATGTTGTGGTGCGGGCGCCGGGCTTCGCCCACACGTTATCGCGCGTCGAGATGGGAGAAGAGAAGACGCACGTCCGGCTGGAACGTGGAAGGCGCGTGCAGGTCCGGATGCGGCGAGAAGACGGGCAACCGCTGAAGGATAGCATTCGTCCCGTGCTCTACACGGAGGAGACCGAGAGGCTGGTTCGTGACCGCGTGTGGCGTCCGCCAGAAGTTGAAGGCGTGCCTGTGAAGGCCGCCGAGTTTGTGGCGTTCCCGGAGCCGAAGGGAGATGGCCTGTTCGAGATTCCGCTGCGGGAAGATGCCGATTCTTTCCATATTCTGGTCAGCCCGATGTTGACGCTCGAGCTTCAGACGGAGGGCCCTTTCGATGCTTTGTCGGAGGAGGAGCATCTGGTTGTTATTCCGGAGTCTGGAACGCTGTCCCTACGGATCGTGATTTCAGAGGAGGTGGAGCGGGACGGAACCCTCGCCTGGTATCGATTCTTTCTCATGCGGGAAAGGGAGGGAGGCGAGCCGTGGCTGGGCGTCGAAATAAAGGATGTGAAGCCGGCGTCTGGCTTCGAGGAAGAGTATTCGGTGATGCCGGGAAGGTACTCGCTGCAAATCGAGGCCTACGCCGATATGGATCCATGGCGCAGATACCCGATTCAGAAAACGGTCTGGAGGGGCACGCGCCAATTCGAAGTCAACGCGGGCGAGACGCTTGCGATTGTGCAGCGGGCGGAGCCGATCGACCCGTCGCTTTTTCAGGGCGAACATACCGCGCTGCTCACCTTGCTCTCTGCACGGGGAGAGCCGATCGCCGGTGAATCATATGTGGTCATCTACCGGGATAGAACCACACAAGGGGCACTGGTGACGGAGGGTGTGGTTCCTCAGGATGGGAAGATCCGACTGGAGGGTCTTGCCGATAAGGGGAGGCATGGCGCCTACCTCGTGGTTATCGACGACGTGCAACTTGGCCAGATTCGCTTTCCTGAAGGAGAACAAGAATTCCACCAAACGATGCGCATCCCGCCGACGGTTGGCGATTACGCGCCAGACATTGAGGTTCTGGATGTCTTGTCGGGTGAAGAGGTCGCCCCGGACTTCTTCGAGGGCAAGGTGGTCTATCTCGACTTCTGGGCGACGTGGTGTGGCCCTTGCCAGGGGCCGATGGCCGAACTCAACGAATTTGCCCGCGAGCAGCCAGCGCATTGGCAGGATCGCGTTGTCCTCGCCGGCGTCAGCATCGACAGCAGGCGCAGCGTCTTGGAGCGACACGTCAGGGCGCATAGTTGGACAGACGTCCGCCATTTCTGGGCGCAGGATGGGAAGGGCTTTCAGACGGCCGCGGCTGAGGCGTACGGCATCAGCGGTGTGCCGACGGCGCTCCTCATTGACCGCGACGGCATCATTGCGTGGCGAGGCCATCCCGGATCGAAGGGCTTCGATCTTGCTGAGCGGATCGAAGATTTGCTGGCGGCGGAATGAGCCGGGCGTTGGGTTGTATGGAGATTCGAAGCGGTGGTCTCGCCCGCTGCCGCTAGGCGCGGGAGATAAGCGCTAAAGGTGCGAGGCTTCTCCGAATCTTGTTCACCCGCAACACAAGGTCTGTCTCTTCCTCGATTGACAGAAGATTGCGAGGGTGCAGCAATTCTCAGCATGGCCCTTGCCGCCTGAAGGCGGGACTACAAACGGGCCAAAACTTGGCGAAAAACCGCTCGTAGTACCTGCTTCAGCAGGCCCGAAGGACCCGCTCCGGGCCATACTGAGAATTGCTGGCGGAGGTGTCGCGCGGATTGAACTCATAGCGCGATTCTGTTTGAATGCGGCTTCACTGCTGAAGTGCAGGGGAAGGATCGTACCATGGGTTTAAAGATCGAAGAAGGACGCCTGCCGGGTGTGCTCATCTTGACATCGGACGTGTACACGGACGAACGTGGCGCTTTCCAGGAAACCTTCCACCAGCACAGGTACCGCGAGGCGGGCCTCGATGCGGAGTTCGTGCAGGATAACTGGTCGCACTCCGCACGCGGCGTATTGCGTGGGCTGCACTACCAGATCGAACGCCCGCAAGGAAAACTCGTCTACGTCGTGCGGGGCGAAGTCTTCGACGTGGCCGTCGATCTTCGAGCGGGTTCCCCCACGTTCGGGCAGTGGGAGTCGGTGCTGCTCAATGACCGGGACGGACGGCAGGTGTATGTACCGCCCGGCTTCGCCCACGGCTTCTGCGTGCTGAGCGAAAGCGCGGATGTCATCTATAAATGCACGGACGTCTATCACAAGGCAGGAGAACGCGGCATCATTTGGTCTGACCCCGACCTGGGTATCGACTGGCCTGAGCGGAACCCCTCGCTTTCGCCCAAGGACAGGGCCTTGCCCCGCTTGCGGGAGATTCTTCCGGCCGATCTGCCACCCCGCGGGGACGGAATGTCTTGAGTCCCGCGCTCCGATACCACCTGCAAACACTCGGCGCGCTTTGGGTCGGCGCGACGGTTCTGCTCTTCGCGCTGCGCGACGCGCCTTTCGCCAGACACACGCCGGAGGAGGGCGAGGCAGTTTCGGTGGTGGTGACCGATCTGGCCGTTCAGGACCTCTCGGGAGCTGGCGAGGAGGCGGCCCGAGGAGACGTTCTGGTGTCCTTCCGCGCCGCGGATCGGGACATGGCCCAGCAAGAGCATCTGGGACGCATGGCGCGCGATCGGCACGAGGAGGTGGAGGTGGGCGCCATTCTCCCGGCCCGACAGATCGGCAGACACCTGTTGCTGCAGGAGGATACCCGCTGGGGCATGCGGGGGCGTCGGGCCTATACGGCCTGGTCCGTGGCCGCCATCCTGTTCTTCGGGGAGGCCCTGCGGCGAATCTGTTTCGGCAAGTTCTCGATCAGGACGCGCCTCGCGGCTCGTGGCTCCGGCGCAGGAGCAGCACGAGGGGAGCGCCTTCAAGACCGAACGCCTTCCGAAGCGATGACTGCAAGTAGGAACGATAGGCCGGGGTGATCTTCTTGGGGTTGTTGACGAAGAGTGTGACGCGCACCGGCTGCGTGCCGGTCTGCGTGGCGTAATAGATCTTCAGCCGATGCCTGCCCACCAAAGGCGGCTGCACGCGCTGGGTGGCGTCTTTCAGGACGCGGTTGAGCGTGCCGGTGGTGAGCTTGGTGCGCACCTGCGAGGCCACATAGTCGATGCTCTCGATGCTGCGGCCAAGGTTATAGCCGTTGCGGGCAGAGATATAGAGGACCGGGGCAAAACGCAGGAACGGAACGGTACGATAAAACGCCTCGGTGTATTCGGCTTCGGAAATATTGCGCCCCAGGGCGAGGTCCCATTTGTTGACGAAGACCACGCAGCCTTTTTCCTTCTGCATAATCTTGGTGGCGATCTTCTTGTCCTGTGCCGTGGGACCTTCCTGCGCATCGATCATGAGCACCACAACGTCGGCTTTCGAGATGCTGGTGTCGGTGCGGAACAGGCTGAAGCGCTCGACGACCGTGTCGACCTTGCCGAGTCGGCGGATGCCCGCGGTGTCGATGAGCACATAGTGGCGCGCCTCTTCGCCCTCGCCGACAACGAAGGGCACCTCGATGCTGTCGCGCGTGGTGCCGGGCACGTCGGAGACAATGACCCGTTCGTTCTTGAGCATGGCGTTGATGTAAGAGGATTTGCCGACATTCGGCCGGCCGAGCACGGCGATCTTCAGGGCTTCGGCCTCGGCCTCTTCGGAGGGCGGCGGCAGTTTCGTAACCGCCGCCTCGACCAGTTCGTCGACGCCGCGGCCATGCAGGGCGGAGACGGGAAACACGGGAAAACCGAGCTCGTCGAATTCGGCACTGGCGGCGGCAAGTTTCTGGTTGTCGGCCTTGTTGGCGGCCAGGAGCACGGGGGTTCCGGTCTGGTGTAGCAGGCGGGCCACTTCCCGGTCGAGCGGCAGTTCCCCGGCGGTGGCATCGACCACGAAGAGCACGGCGGCGGCATCCTGCAGCGCCACTGCCACCTGGCCGGCCATCCCGGCGCTGATGGCGTCGTCGGGCTGTGAGCCGTCCATGTTGGACAGTCCGCCGGTGTCGATCACCTGAAAGCGGTGGCCGCCCCAGTCGGCCATCGCGGCGAGCCGGTCGCGGGTGACGCCGCTCTGCTCGTGAACGATGGCCATGCGCCGTCCGACGAGGCGGTTGAAGAGGGCGGACTTACCGACATTCGGGCGCCCGACAATCGCAACAACGCGGCGGCGCGGGGTGGGTTCGGTTTCGATTTCGCTCATGGGGTCATCCGTTACTTTTCCGAGACGGACGGTGGGGCCTCTTCGCTTCGCTCGCTATCGAACTGATGCCACCCGTCGCCCAGGTATTGCAGAAAGGAGCCGAGCGTAAAGAGCCCGGCGAGGAGTACAAGCGCGGAAAAGACCTTGTGCGAGAAGTTGGCAATCGCCCAGCCGACGGCCAGCATCTGCAGGGCAGTGGCCATCTTCCCTGTCATGCGAGGGTGCACATGGACGGCGCCCGTGAAATAGTCGATGAGGTAGGCGCCCGCCACGAGTATGATATCGCGACTGATAACCAGCACAGTGAACCAGATGGGGAACTGCGGCTGCAAGGCGGTGAGGCCGGGGCGTGTAAAGAGAATGATGCCGGCCAGCAAGAGGATCTTGTCGGCCAGCGGATCGAGTACCCGGCCGAGCCAGGTCACTTCGTTGTAGAGCCGCGCCAGGAACCCATCAAGCGCGTCGGTGAGGGCAATGGCCAGGAAGCAGCCGAAGGCGGCCCAGCGGTACGCCGGCACGGGGGCTTCCTGCCGCAGACTGATCTCGTAATAGATCATCAGCAGGACAAAGACGGGAATCCCGAGCAGCCGCAGGATCGTGACCTTGGTCGCGAGCGTGAGCCGATGCCGGCCCACGGTCTTTTGAGGCGGAGCTGAGGCAGGGCACATCGTCGTTCAACCCTCGGTGACGGGATCGGCAAAGCGGGACAAGGCGCGGTCGATGCGCGCCAGAACACGCTCTTTGCCGAGGACGGCAAGCATCTCGAAAAGGCCTGGCCCGCCCGGCAGACCGGAAACAGCCACGCGCACGGGATGCACCAGGGCACCCGCACCGAGGCCCAGTGTCTCCGCGCGCTGGCGCAGGGCGGCTTCGGTCGTTTCGGGGGTGAAGGAATCGATAGCGCCCAACGCGTCGCGCATCTGGCGCAATGCGTCGAGGCCGCCCTCTTTCAGCAGGCGCTTGCGCACCGCCTTTTCGTCGAAGGCGAAGTCCTCCGTGAAGAAAAAGCCCGCCTGCTCCGGAAAGAGTGGAGCCAGCTTGACGCGCTCCTGCATGAGGGCACAGACGTCGCGGAAGTATTCTTCCGAAAAGGCGCCGCTCCACAAGCCGGCGCGCTCCAGTGCGTCGCGGTAGAGCGCCTCCCGCTCCGCCTCCGGCAGGGCGCGCATATACTCGCCGTTCATCCATTCCAGTTTGCGCAGGTCGACCTGCGCCGCGGATGCTTGAACACGCTCCAGCGTGAAGGCCGCCACCAGCTCGTCCCGGCTCATGACTTCGCGGTCGTCGCCCGGCGACCAACCGAGCAGGGCGAGATAGTTGAAGAGCGCGTCCGGCAGGTAGCCTTTTTCGCGGAACTCGCCCACGAAGGCGTCGCCGTCCCGTTTGGAATAGGGTTTGCCCTGTGCGTTCACGATCATCGGCAGATGCGCGAAGCGGGGTGGTGCCGCGCCGAGGGCTTCGTAGAGGGCGAGATGGCGGAAGGTGTTTTCGACATGATCATCGCCACGCACGACGTGCGTGACGCCCATGGCGATGTCGTCCACCACGTTCGCCAAGTGAAAGACCGGTGTGCCGTTGGCGCGTGCGATGACGAAGTCTTTCATATCGGCGGCGGCCTTGCGGAGGTCGCCCTTCACGTCGTCATGGAAGGAGAAGTCGCGGCCCGGCATGCGGAAGAGAACAGCTTCGCCCTGGCCGGTATCGCCTTTATCGGCGCGATACGCATGGCCGTTCTGGAGGAGTTGTTCGGCCGCTTCAAGGTGGGCGGACTGGCGGGTGGACTGGTAGAGCGGCTCTTCGTCCGGTGTCAGACCGAGCCATTCCATGACCTCGAGGAGGCGGCGGCAGGCCTCGTCAGTCGAGCGTGCCCGGTCGGTATCCTCGACACGCAGGAGGAAAGCGCCGCCGGTGTGGCGAGCGTAAAGCCAGTTAAAGATGGCCGCGCGGATGTTGCCGATATGGACATCGCCGGTCGGACTGGGGGCGAAGCGGGTTCGTACGTTCATGGTGCGAATGGGTTTATCATGACGGCGGCGGCAAGTCGCGCAATTCCTTCGCGAGCGGCGTCGTATAACTCCGCCCTCCATTTCGGGGACTGGTTTCTCGGCTGGAGGGGCGAGTTACACGAGCCCGAACAGAGCGTGTGACAGAAACCCCGCCCACGGCCTGGACAAAACTCCGGGCTGGCCGGAACACGGCGGATGGACGCATAATGCGCAGACAAATCGCGGGCCTGCCGGGCCAGGAAAGGAGGACGGTTGCCATGTTGAAATTCGTTGCACAGGAACTCTGGGCGTTCGACGCAGAGTGGGTTCCCGACCCGGAGACGGGGCGGCGCGTGTATGGGCTGCCGCCCGATATGCCGGAGGAGGAGGTGCTTGCGAAGATGTGGGAAGCAGGCGGTGCGACCGAAGAAGATCCTTTCCCCTACCTGAAGACGGCGCTGTGCCGCGTGGTCTCCGTCTCCGCGGTGATCCGGCGCAAGCAGAAGGACGGCAGCGCTCAGGTGCTGCTGCACTCCGTGCCGAGTCATGCGGAGGAACGGATTTCTGAAAAGGAACTGCTCAGTCGCTTTCTCAATGGCATCGGGAAGACGAAACCTCAGTTGGTGGGCTTCAATTCTATCTCGGCCGATCTGCCGATTCTGATTCAGCGCGCCATGGTGAATGGCGTGACCGCGCCGGAGTTTTCGAGCCGCCCTGGCAAGCCGTGGGAAGGTGCGGACTACTTCGTGCGCTACTCCGATTATCACATCGATTTGAAAGAGCTGATCAGCGGCTGGGGCAAAGGCACGCCGAGCCTGCACGAGATCGCGGCCGCCTGCGGGATTCCCGGCAAGATGGACACCACCGGACAGGACGTGGCTGCGCTGTGGCGGGAGGGCAAGTTTGCCACGATACTGCAGTACAATGACTTCGATGCGCTGACGACCTATCTGGTCTGGCTGCGGCTGGCGCATCTGGCCGGGCTGGTATCCGGTGAGGCGTTTGTCGCCGAACAGGCGCACTTGCGCAGCTATCTCGAATCGCAGGCCAAGGGCGAGAGACCGCATCTGAGGCTCTATCTCGATGCGTGGGAGCGCCTATCCGGAGCAGGCTGAGTAACACGCGGGGCCCGGCACTGAAAGCGGGAGCCGTGGAAGAAAAGTTCCATTCAGTGGAAGAAAAGTTCCATTCGATGGAACAAAACTTCCACGCTATCGCACCGGAACGGGTTGATTGCCGGGGCGCGGAGTGATAGGTTCTGCGGCCTGCACTATGAAGCGCATCTTTGCCATTCTCCTTGTCCTTGCCATGGCCGCGCACGCGCGGGTCCATCTGGCGACGTTGCAGGTGGTGGCCTGGAGTGGAATGGTTCTGACCTACTCCCAATCGGCCAGCCTCCCGGAGGCACTCGAGAAGACGTTTAACGGCGAGAACCCCTGCTCTTTGTGCAATGTCGTCAGTGATGCCGCATCGGCGCCGAACGGTGAACTCACCGCTCCGGCGCCTGCGCAACCGATCCTCTTGCTTGCGGACTGGGGCGCTGCCTGGGAATACACCCTGCGCCCCTGTTACGCGGTACGACTCGATGCGGGCCTGTTGACCGGCGCAGAGCCTTTGCGCCCGCCCCTCCCCCCTCCGCGCGGCCTGGCCTGAGCCGTGTTTCATTCTAACTTTACCGTTGTTTATTCTGCCAGGGGTGCAGCGCGGAGCTGCGACTGCCTTTGGCCCATGTTTGAGGAGTATCCCTATTTTGAAGAGGTTAATGTTTATTCTGGCGCTGGTCCCATACTGGGGATCTGCCGCCACACTTGATGAAGTCCCGATGCAAGGGGGCATGCTGATGCCCATGATTGAGTACCGCGCCGATGTTGGGCGTTTGCATGTGATGATGCCGGCGGGGACGGCGCAGCTTACCCCGCTGCTGGTGAGTCATCCGGGCGACCAGTTCGACCCTGCAGATCCGTGGTTCGATAATCTAGACCCCAGCGCGCAGGGCTATGCGTTCAGCCGCAGGTATGGGTTCGTGATGGGGATGATGAGCGATCCGCTGCCGTCCGGCACGGAGATGTGGATTCGGAAGCTGGCCGGCCCGGATGAACTGGAATTCTACCGGTACGGGGGGAACCCGCCGAAGGCGTGGGAGCCCATCTTTGGAACGGCGGGTTCGCCGGCGGCGAGGTTCTGGAACGGCATGATGTTCCACCCCGGCGTCAGCGCACCGCCGGGCGAGGAAGGTTATACGGCCACGTTCGAGGTCTATCTGGTCGAGACGGATTCCGGGGCCGAGCTTGCGGACTCGGGGACCGGCCCGATCGTGCTGGAGTTTACGAACGTGCCGGACGGTCGGCCAGCGCTGGAGATGCACCTGTTGCCGGCGGTGAGTTGGCCGGCGGAGGCGGATGGTTGGGTGGTCGAGTATGCCACCGAGCCGCATGCGGCGGAGTGGACGGCCATGACCAACACGCCGACCCTGGTGGAGGGGCGTCCGACGCTATTGGTGGAAGAGCTGCCCGATGAAATCTACCTGCGCATGCGACGCGCGCCTTGATGGCGCACAGTTCGCTGGCTCGGAGAAGTGTAAGAGCGCGGCGCCCGGCGAGTGCGGGCGCCGCGCCTTCACGCTCATCGAATTGCTGGTGGTGATCGCCATCATTGCAATCTTGGCGTCGATGCTGGTGCCTGCGGTGGGGCGGGCTCTGGAGTCGGGGCGCGGAGCAGCGTGTTCCAGTAATTTGCGGCAGCTTGGCCTCGCCGTTTCGCTGTTTGCGCTGGAGAATAATGACCGTTTTCCGCGCAGCCAGCACTCGGCGTTTGCGCATGGCGAGCGTGTCTGGGCGCTGACGCTGGCGCCCATGCTGCAAACCGATTCTACGGACTGGCGTCAGCTCCTGAACTCGGTCTATCGCTGTGCCTCTGATCCGCGGGCAGGCACGGCGTTGAGTTATGGGTCGAACGTTTATTTTGAGTTGGGGCCCGAGGATAACTATGAGGGACAGCCCCGAACCTGGCGGGTGCGGGCCGATGTGGCGCGACCGACCGAAACGATTCTATTTGCGGAGAACGAGAGCGATACGGACCACATCATGCCGCATGACTGGGGCGGGCCGGCCGATGCCCATGACGTGGCAAAGCGCAGGCATGGCAAGGTGTCCAACTATCTCTTTGTGGACGGGCATATCGAGGCGCTGCCGTTCGAGAGCACCTACCACCCGGCCGAGGGTGTTGACCGGTGGCATCCCGAGAAGGGGCGGTGACGTGCATCAGTGCCGCTCCACATCAGAGCCGTCCACCACGTCGACGATGGGCGGGCGGGCGTGGGGATGGAACTCGCCAGCCTTGAGGCGGCGGAAGTAGGTGTCGATACAGCGTACGGCCATGTACCCCATGGAGAGGACGATGAGCATGTTGGTGAGCAGCATGCCGCCGGTTCCGAAGTCCTGCAGATCGCCGAGTTGTTCGTTGGTGCGCAGGAGAAAGGCGCCGATGACGGCCAGCACGAGGAAGGCGAACTTGTAGGGCGCCACGGATTTTTCGCCGAGCATATAGATCATGCCCTGCTCGCCGTAATAGCTCCAGGAGATCATGGTGGAGATGGCGAACATCCAGGCGGCGAGGGTGACCATCCATTTGCCGAGCCCCGGAAAGGCGCGGTCGAAGGCGTGGCCGGTGAG
>SLOV01000388.1 GCA_007132345.1 Kiritimatiellia bacterium | reverse complement strand
TTTGTCGATAGTTCGTTGCCAGGATTCGACAAAGGGATTTGATAAAGAAGGGCGACAAAGGGGGGGGGCGCAGGAGTAGGGCGACCCCGTTGGGGTCCGGCCCACAGACTGAAGGGCTGCCAGACTCCCCTGTAGGATGCTGGATGCTTGGAATGAGGCCGCAATCTGAGAACCGCCAGCAGTTCTCATTATGCGGAACTCATTCGCCTGCCTGACTTGGTCATTCCGAGCGAAGTCGAGGAATCTCCCGTGTTTTCGAACATCTGGAGATTCCCGACAAGCTCGGGACGACAGACCCGTGCGAAGTACCCTCGAAATTAGAACTGCCGACGACCCCCCGCTCCCGGTTGTTTCTATCGCGTTACTCTGATAAATTGGCGCGTTATGACGGTACGGAACTCCATCCTGTTGGCCGCCGGCGCCGCCGAGCCGGGCGTTGTCGATCGCTCAGAGACGGAGAGCGCGGACGAACTGGCGCGGCCCTGGAACGTCATCGTCCATAACGACCCCATCAATCTCATGAGCTATGTCACGCTCGTCTTCCAGCGTGTCTTTGGCTATTCCCGCGTGCGCGCCCAGCGGCTCATGCTGGAGGTACACCACCAGGGCCGCTCCCTGGTCTGGTGCGGCGGGCGCGAGCATGCGGAAATGTACGTGCACCAGTTGCACGGTTACCAACTATGGGCCACGTTGGAGCCTGCGGAACAGTGAAACCGATCCGTGTCATTCCCGTGCGGGCGGACCGCGTCAGAATCAGTGGCTTCAGCCCCGATCTGGTCTTCTGCCTGCGCCGGATTCCGGACATTCTGGCACAGCGCGACGAACCGGCGGCCCGCGCCCGGCTTTTCCCCGATCCCATTCCTGGCCACGCCGAGGACAACGAACTCTGGCACGAGACCGTCGAGCCAGAGCTGAGGCATCTCTTCGAATCCGCCGAGAAAACGATGCTCGACGACCTTGCCAATCTACACGGTGACAGCATTGTGGTGCCCGCGGCGCACCTCGATGCCTGGCGCAGTGCCATCAACCAGACCCGCCTCATTCTCGGGGCGCTGCACAATGTGGACGAAGGCGAAATGCAGCGGGAAGACCTGCACCCCGGCAATGCCCGCGATTTGGCGCTCATCCAGATTCATCTGCTCGGTTATCTTCTTCATCAGCTCACGGAGGTATAAGTATGACACGATCCCGAACCGGCTATCTGTTGCAGGCAGGCCTGCTCCTGCTATTCGCTTTCTCTCTGGCACAACCGGCCGCGCGCGCTGAGGCCGCGCATACCGTGGTGCTGGCCAACCGGAATGTGCCCGATTCGCTGCTCCTGGCCCGCTACTACATGGAAGGGCGCGGCATCCCGGACCAGCACCTCTGCGTTCTCGACCTGCCAGACGAGGAAATCATGAGTCGCGAAGACTACGAGCGCCGCCTGCGCCGGCCTCTCCTCGACTGGCTCTTCCAGCACGAATGGGTCGAGTCAGACGCCGCCGAAGAAGGGCGCGATCCAATCCCCACGGCGACGCGCCTGAAGTACCTCGTTTCCATGTATGGCGTGCCGCTGCGCATTGCGGAGAGCGGGACGCGCGCCCGCGAAGGGGTCGATCCTTCTCAAAGGGGTGTTTTCAAAGACACCGCCGCCGTCGACTCGGAACTGGCCGCCCTGCTGCACCCGCCCTACGACCTTGCCGGCATCAAGGTGAACCCGGTTTTCCGCGCGGAACTCTGGCCGCCCATGGGCGTCCCTCCGGCGCAAATCCCGCTGGTGGCCGCGCGCCTTGATGGACCCACACCCGAGGTCGTGCGCAACATGATCGATGGTGCCCTGTTCGGCGAGCGCTACGGTTTGCTGGGGCGCGCCTATTTCGACCTGCGCGGTACGCGCGATCCGGGGTATGTCCTCGGCGATATCTGGATTCAGGAGGCCTACCACCGCATGATGCGTGAGGGTTTCGAATGCGTGATTCAGGGTGAACCGGAGGTCTGGCGTTCGTCTTATCCCATGGAAGATGCTGCCTTCTACCTCGGCTGGTACACGGAACACGTCAGCGGCCCCTTCACGCGCGACGATTTCCGGTTGCCGCCTGGCTCGATCGCATACCACCTTCACTCGGGCAGTGCCGCGACCTTGCGCTCGACATCGCGCCAATGGGTCGGCCCGCTCCTGGCGCGCGGCGCCGCCGCCAGCATGGGCGCGGTGCATGAGCCGTTCCTGATCTACACCCCGCAGCTCCACCAGTTCACCCGGGCGCTCTGTGCCGGCCATTCGTTCGGCGAAAGCGTCTACATGGCGCAGAGCGCGCTCTCCTGGCAGATCACTGTCGTGGGGGACCCGCTCTACCGCCCGTTCCGCTACTCGCTCGATCAACAGATCGCGCATCTGGAAGAGGACGAACGGCCGGAAGTCGCCTGGGCCTATGTCCGCAAGATCAACCTTCTGGCGCGACGCGGGCAGTTGAACCTCGCCCTCGAGTTCTGCCGCGCCCAGTTGGAGGCGACCAACAGTCCCGTGCTCCGCGAGAAGCTTGGCGACCTCTACGCCATCAACGAATTGTTCGATTTTGCCGCCGACGAATACCGCACCCTCCTGGGCCAGCAGATTTCGCCCGAGACCGCGGTGCGCGCCGGGGGCCGTGCCATGTGGCTACTGCGCACGATCGGCCGCTCGCAGGAAGCCGCCGCCATCTACGACGAACTGCGCGCCCAACTCGCCGGCAACGTGATGCTCTTCTGGTTGGCCCAGTTCGACCCCCAGGTGCCGGCCCGATGAGGTTGGTCGACTCGCATCTGCACTTCGATACCTTTGACGAGGCCGGTGAAGTGGCGCCGCTCATCGAGCGCGCCCGCGCCGCCGGCGTCGAATGGATGGTGGCCATCGGCGGCAGCGACGAAGCGAATCAGCGCGCTGTGCGCCTGGCCGCGGCCTACCCCGATTGTCTCCGCGCCACCGTCGGTTACGACCGCGATCTCGCCGCGAAGTCCTGGGATGCCGCGCCCGTCGAAGCGGCGGCCCGCGCGCCGGGCGTTGTGGCCATCGGCGAGACGGGGCTCGACTATCACTACGAACCCGAAACCGCGGCCGAACAGCGGCGCCTCTTCGAAGCCATGCTCGATATCGCGCGCCGCGTGCAACTACCGACGGTCATTCACACGCGTGATGCGGAGGCCGACACGCTTGCGATCCTTCAATCGCATGCCGATGCATGGCCGGGGGACCCCGCGCGGCTGGGCGTGCTCCACTGCTTCACCGGCGGCACCGATTTTGCCATGCGGATGGTGGAGTCCGGTTATCACATCAGCTTCAGCGGCATACTCACCTTTCGAAATGCCGGGACGTTGCGCGATGTGGCGCGTGCTTTGCCATTGGACCGGATCCTCATCGAGACCGATGCCCCGTATCTCGCACCCGTTCCCCATCGCGGCAAGCGCAACGAACCGGCCTGGGTCGCAGAGGTGGCCCGCGCCCTGGCCGAAGCGCGTGGCGACGTTTCGGCGGAAGAGGCCGCCCGCATCACCGCCGATAACGCCTGCCGCCTCTTTGAATTACCGGCCGGGGCGTAAAGCGAGCGTTGGCGGCTCCAGTGCAAAGACCCGTTCTGGGCTGGAGGGGCGAGTTATACGAGCCCGCGGCGCTGGGCGTGGTCTGGGGCGTTGGCGGCGTCCCCCGTGAGGAGGGACGTTGTCCCACCCGCGTGAGGCCACGTTGCCGCGGCCAATCACGTGACCGCGTGTCGCGGAACGTGACCACGCGGCGCGGCTCACGTG
>SLOV01000151.1 GCA_007132345.1 Kiritimatiellia bacterium | reverse complement strand
CTCATGCGAATCCCGCGAATCCAAAGTCTATCCATCGCCTGCCTCGCCGCCGCCATCTGTGCCGGTTGCGCAGAGGCGCCGCAAAGGGAAGTCGACGATACTGCGGGCCACCTCAACCAGGAGAATGCCGTGACGACTCCCTCGGGATTACAATATGAAGACCTCGTGGTCGGCGAAGGCGAACCTGCCAAAGCGGGCGACAACGTCGAAGTCCACTACACCGGTTGGCTGACCAACGGCCAGAAGTTCGACAGCTCCCTCGACCGACGCGAGCCGTTACAGTTTCCGCTGGGCCGGGGGCACGTCATTCAAGGCTGGGACGAAGGCGTGGCCGGCATGCAGGTCGGCGGTAAACGGAAGCTGCTGATTCCCCCGGCACTCGGCTACGGGGAACGCGGCGCGGGCGGGGTGATTCCACCCAATGCCACCCTCGTCTTCGAAGTGGAGCTTCTCTCGATCCGCTAAAGGCGCGACGGTCACTGCCCGATCAGGTCGATCACCTGGTCGCGCGTCAATTTATCCGCGCCGGCATCCAACGCCTCCAGCGTGGCCTGCGCGAGCCGCAGGGGAATCTGGCAGAACTCGCGGGCGGGGCCCTCCGGCAACCGGGCGAGGTAGGACTCGCCCATATCCAACTGCCTGCGCGTGTAGCGCATCATCTCCACCGCCGTCCAAGCGGGCGGAAAGTAGCTGACGCCACGCGCTTCGTCTTCCGTTCGATTACGAAGAATGTTGACCGCCTGCAAGCCACGCCCGAATCCCACCGCCAGCTCCGGCTCCCCGTCCGTTCCGTCATACCATTTCCAGAGCGCGTTCAGCATGAGGCCGACACGGCCCGCCACATCGAAGGTATAGGCATCCAGATCGGCTTCACCGAGAATCCGCCAGCCGCTACGCGCCCAGTGCCCCATGCGCAGCGCCATCTCCGCCGTCGCCTTCCAGATCACCTGTGCCGCACCGTCCGGGGCCATCATGGCGTGCTGTGGCAGCAGGCGGCTGACGCGGGGCAGTGCCGCGCCGCCACTCTGCACCAGTGCGCTGAGCGCCTCCAACTCGGATTCCGTCCGGGCGGCACTCAACGTTTCCCCGATCTGCTCCAGCATCACCGCCTTTTCGCCGGCGGGAAGGTCGGGATGATCCTCGATTTCGTCGATGGCACGCATGCAGAGATAGCCCGAGGCCACCGCGCGGCGCAAGTCACCCGGCAGCCGCATAATCGGCACAAAAAACGTGCGGCTCGTGCTTCGAAGCAGTTCTACGGATTGTGCGTCAAAAAGCCTCAAACGGCACCCCTTCTATGGATTCCCTCACGAAAACGACTGCGCTCTCCCGGCGGGATGCAACCTGCGGCATCGGCGCATAAAATGCAACCGTGAATGCTAGCCCACAAAGCCCATGACAAGGCTCCCGACAAGGATCAGCGGCATCAGGACACGCCCCACCAACAGGGCTATTCAGCGGAATCTGTCTCGTCATTCGACCTCGTACTCGTACACCTACTCGTACACGCCGATCTCTCCAGCAGTCAGAAGAGCTACCGGATCAAATGCCCCAGCAAATCCCGGCAGGCCCCATTTGTTTTCTCCAGTCCCCTTGTGCTAGGGTTTCCGCACTCCATTATGAAAACGACCTGCGCCAACCTCCAACGCTCACCCCGTCGATGCACCCGGACCGTGCGCCTTCTGGCACTTGCCCTGGCCCTGGCCCTGGCCACATGCCTGACACCCGTCACCACGTTCGCCGGGGAAGAAACGCCGTTCGACCTCGCGCAGTTGCGGGTGGCGCGTATCGATCCCGCAACGGAGTCGCGCCCGACGAGCGCCGTGCTGATGCGCCTCGATGCACCGGTCCATTTCCGGCTGGTCGAAGGCGATCTCTTCTCACCCGACGGGAGCGCCGAATATACCGTTGCCGAGATTCGCGACGACGGCAACGTTGACCTGCAAGACGCGGCCGGCCATCGGCTCACCATCTATCCCATCACCCCGGCAGAGCAGGCCGACTACCTGGAGCGCGTGCACCAACGGCCCGCTCCGCAACCCGATGGCAACGACAACGAAGAGTAACCCTGCCATGCGCATCTGCACCCGCTCCCACAGACTGTTTCGACTCTTGCCGCTGGGCTTGGCTGCCGTGCTCCTCGGCCTTTCCGCCATGGAAACATCCGCGCAACGCGTCCTGCCCGAGAACGAACTGATGTACGCCCTCGGCACCGGCAATGCCCGCCGTGCCCTTCGCGCGATCCGACGCGGCGCCGACGTCAATCGCGCCGACGCACAGAACAATACACCGCTCATGAAGGTCGCCGGGCTCGCCGACCGGCGAGTCATCGACGCCCTGCTCGATGCAGGCGCCGACGTGCACGCGCGCGACCGCTCCGGCGCGGTGCCGCTGCACCATGCCGCCCGCCAGAACGATACCCTGCTCCTCGATGCGCTCCTACGCGAGGGCGCCGACCCACATGCCGTCGACCGCGGCGGGAACCATGCGCTACATGCCGCGGCGGAACGCGGCGGTGCCGATGCCGTCAGGCGCCTGCTGCAGGCCGGCCTCTCGCCGCACGAGGCCAGCGGCGCAGGGCAGACGCCGCTCTATCTCGCGGCGTTCGGTGGCCATGCCGATGCGGTGCGGCTGCTCCTTGAGGCAGGGGCCGACCCGAACGTTGCCGACCAAACCGGCGAAACCCCGTTCATGGCGGCGTGCAAATGGGGTCACATCGAAACGATCGACCTGCTGCTCGACGCGGGCGCCGACCCGCACGCCCTCAACCAGGAAGGGCTCAGCCCCTTCGCCAATGCCGCCTTCATGGGGCAGACCGAGGTCCTGCAACTACTCATCGATCGGGGCGCCCCCATCGATGTTCCTGCCGGCAACGGCGATACACCCCTGCTCCGGGCCGCCGCGGGCAACCGGACCGAGGCGGTGCAATTGCTGGTCGAGGCAGGCGCCGACATCAACTACCGGAATCCCTCCTCTGGCCGCACGGCCCTGCTCTCCGCCCTGATCGCCGAGAACATGGCAATGTGCCGCTTTCTGCTCACGCATGGCGCGGATGCAGAGGTGATCAGCCCCCGGAACGAGACAGCCCTCCACTTTATCGCGGGTGCAGGCGCCGTCGACCTCGCGCAGGTGCTGCTCCACCGGGGGGCGCAGGTGGACACAGTGGATCAGCAGCACGAGACCCCTCTCTTCCGCGCCGCGCGCCGCGGCCGGATCGAGATGCTCCCCGTGCTGATCGAGGCGGGGGCCAATCCAAATCACTTACAGCGGCCGGCGCAACGCACCCCGCTACACGCGGCGATCGCCGCCGGAGAGAGTGACGCCGCCGCCTGGCTGATCGCCCATGGCGCCGAGATCGACGCGGCCGACCGCGAAGGAAGGACACCGCTGATGCTCGCCGCCAGGGAAGGCCATGGCGTCGGGGTCAAGACCCTGCTGGCCGCCGGCGCGGATGCAGACAAACGCGATGCCAACGGCGAGTCGGCCCTGTTCCACGCCATTGCCAGCGGCGATGCCGACAGCGTCCAGGCGCTGGCGGCGCATGGCGTCGACCTGAACCAGCCCAGCCCCCTCACCGGCGACACGCCCCTGCTGAGTGCCCTGGCCGCTGAACGAATCGAAATCGCACGCGAACTTGTGCAAAGTGGCGCCGATACGCGCGCCGTAAATCGCAATGGCCAGACGGCCCGCGACCTTGCCGTCGCGGCGCGGAGCGAACCCGAGGCGACGGTCGAGACGATCAACGCCGTGAACCGTCTT
>SLOV01000086.1 GCA_007132345.1 Kiritimatiellia bacterium | reverse complement strand
GAGGTCGATCCGCGGGCAGGGATGCACACCTTGCATGAGACGAATTAGCGCCTTGGCGGTGCGCCGCTCGGCGCGATCGACGGCGGCGAGATAGACGAAGGGGTCGCCACTCTCGCCGCGGCCGAGCGTGAGTCGCTGCGTTGCCAGGCCGTGCTCAATGGCCCGCTCCACGATCGATTCGTCGATGCCCAGTTGCGCGGCGGCCTTTTCGACGAGGGCCGCGCGCGGAAAGGTGCAGTGCCCCTCGGCGGTGAGTTCGAGCAGGATATACTCGACACCGGCGCGCGCCCGCAGATCGGAGTCGTGCCGGACGCCGAGGTGCGAGGCAATCGTGTCGGCGCTCTTGAAGCCGATGCCGCGAATGTCGCGCGCCAGGCAATAGGGGTCTTGGCGGACGGTTTCGATGGCCTGGTCGCCATACTGCTTCCAGATCCGGTAGGCGCGGCTGGTGGTGACGCCGTGGCTGAAAAGGAAGGTCATGATTTCGCGCACGGTCATCTGCTGGTTCCAGGCTTCCTTGATGGCGCGGCGGCGGCCAGGGCCGATGCCTTCGATCTTTTCGAGTTCGGCGGAGCGCGTCTCGATGATCTCGAAGACCTCGCGCCCGAACTTCTTCACCAACTTTTCGGCATAGACCGGACCGATGCCCTTGATGAGGCCGGAGCCGAGATACTTTTCGATGCCGTCAAGCGTATCGGGCCGGGTGCTGCGCAGTTCCGCCGCCTTGAATTGGCGGCCGTGCCGCGGATCGACGATCCACTGGCCCTCGGCATCGATCCATTCGCCAGGATTGACCCCGACCAGGACGCCAACCACCGTCACCGGCTCGCGCTGCCCTTTCACCTGCACGCGCAGCACGGAAAACCCGCTCTCCTCGCTGTGGAAAGTTACCCGCTCGATAAGACCGGAAAGGCTTTCGGTTGGCGGTTGCATGGCCATGCTGGCTGGACGCAGCGAGGTTCAGGCATACCCGAGCTGACGGAGGATCCAGAAGTTGCGCGCCCAGTGCTTGTCGACCTTCACCCATAGTTCGAGCTGGATGGGCACGCCGTACATTTCCTGCAGGTCCGACTCGGCCTGTTTGCGGACCTTCTTGATCAGCCGCGCCTTCTCGCCAATGACGATGCCTTTCTGGCCGGGGCGCTGCACATAGATGGTGCCGCTGGCCTTCCAGGGCGTGTCGCTGTCGTCGAGGGTTTCGATCCAGACGGCCAGGTGGTGAGGGACCTCCTGGCTCAGCAGATGAAAGTACTTCTCGCGGACGACATCGGCGATGGCGAGTTTGCGGGGGAAGTCTGTCAGGACATCTTCGGGGAAGAGGGGCGGGCCGGCCGGTGCATCGGCAAAGAGGTCGCTCACCAATGCGTCGAGGCCCTCGCCGGTGGCGGCGGAGATCCGGCGGAGGTCCGGCGCTTGACCGGCCGCGGATTCGCCCATGATCGAGCGCCACGCCTGCAGATAGGCATCGGCATAGGGGGTGGGGAGGTCGCACTTGTTCACGAGCAGCGTCACGGGCACATCGGGGGTTCGGCGCAGTTTGCGCATCCAGCCTTCGTCTTCCTCGCGGGGCGGCGCGGAGCCATCGAGCACGAGGAGCACACGGTCGACCCCTTCGACGGAGGCGCGCGCGGTGCGGTTCATGATCTTGCCGAGATCGGACTCTGCCTTGTGCATACCGGGCGTATCGAGAAAGACCAGTTGGCCGCGCGTTTCGGTGAGAATGCCGCGCACGAGGTTGCGCGTGGTCTGCGCCACCGGGCTCACGATGCTGACCTTCTCGCCCAGGATCGCATTCAGGAGGGTCGACTTGCCGGTGTTGGCGCGCCCGACCACGGCGATCATGGCGGCCTTGCCCTCGGCGTTCGGGGAGCCGGGCGCGGTCACAGCTCGTAACGCTCCCCACGGGCGGGCATGAAGACTTCGGGAATGCCTTCCTCCTTCAGCGCTGCGGCGAGGGCGGTGCGGGCGCGCTCCTCGCCATGGACCAGAAAGACCTTCTTTGGTTTCACGCCCTTCGCATATTCGATGAGGTCTGTGCGGTCGGCGTGCGCGCTGAAGGCGTTAAGCACCGCAACCTCGGCCTTGCGTTCGAACCAGTCGCCGAAGATGCGCACCCGCGTTTCCTGTTCGACGAGGCGTCGGCCCAGCGTGTGCGGCGCCTGGTAGCCTACGATTACGACGCTGTTGCGTGGATTGGAAATGCCGTGCTTGAGATGGTGCAGAATGCGGCCGAACTCGCACATGCCCGAGGCGGAAATGACCACACTAGGGCGATCGGAGGAGGTCACGCTCTTCGAGTCGGAGACGCTGCCGACATAATGAATGCGGGGCGAGCCGAAGATGGCGCCAATCTCTTCGTGGGCGTCGTGAAACTCGTCATCCAGATAATGCGTCTTCTTTTCGAAGATGCGGGTCACCTGGGTCGCCATGGGGCTGTCGACATAAATGGGGACATCCGGAATTTCGCCGCGCGAGATGAGCAGTGTGAGGTGATAGAGAATCTCCTGGGCGCGCTCCAGGGCGAAAGAGGGAATCAGGACCTTGCCGTGGCGTTCGATGGTCTTCGACACGATCTCGCCCAACTGCTTGTCGGCCAACTCGGCGCTGTCGTGGTGGCGGTCCCCATACGTGCTTTCCAGGACCAGCACATCGACGGGCGGCATGAGGTCCGGGTCGCGGATGAGCGGCAGGTCGTGGCGCCCAAGGTCGAGCGCGAAGCCGACGCGCAGGCGCCGGCCGTCTTCTTCGAGATCGAACTCCGAGAGTTCGGAGCCGAGAATGTGACCAGCCTCGTGGGAGGTCATGCGGATGCCGGGCGCCATTTCGATGACGTCTCGGTAGTGGTGGCCTTGGAAGAGCTGCAAGACGGCTTCGGCGTCCTCCATGGTGTAGAGCGGCTCGATCGGTTCCATGCCCGCGCGGCTCTTGCGCTGGTTCATGTAGCCCGCGTCCTGCTCCTGAATTTTCGCGGCGTCCCGCAGCATCACTTCGCAGAGCGCTGCCGTGGCGGTGGTGGTGTAGATGGGGCCGGCATAACCGGCGCGGGCCAGGGTGGGCAGGTTGCCGGAGTGATCGATGTGCGCGTGCGACAACGAAACCGCGTGGAGTTCGGTGGGGTCGAAGGCCAGGTTCCGGTTGATCTCGGCCGCTTCCTGGCGGCGCCCCTGATAGAGGCCGCAGTCGCGCAGTACGCGGTGACCGTTGACGTCCAGGATGTGCCGTGAGCCGGTCACCGTGTCGGCGCCGCCGTGAAACTCGATATGCATCTTGATTTTCCCTCTGTATCGTTCGTTGGCGTGCCGTACTATTTCGCACTTCTCGAAGGAACGGTAGGAAATTCGATGCCCATCGCAAAGCATAACCGACCCCCGCTGCCCGAGGTTTACCGGCGCCTGTACGGTGCATGGGGTCCGCAGGGCTGGTGGCCGGGCCGCACCGCCACGGAGATGGTGGTGGGGGCGGTGCTGACGCAGAACTGTGCATGGAGCAATGTGGAAAAGGCGATCTCGCGCCTGAAGGCGGCGCGTGCACTGTCGTTGCGCAGGCTGTACGACGCCTCGCCCGACGAATTGCACGAGTGGCTGCGCCCGGCCGGCTATTACCGCGTGAAGGCCCGCCGCGTGCGGGCGCTGGCCGCGCTGGTGGTCGAGTCCTACGGCGGGCGGCTGTCGCTGCTTCTGCGCGAGGAGCCGGAGCGACTCCGCGCCATTCTCCTGGGCGTGCACGGCATCGGCCCCGAAACCGCCGACTCCATTCTGCT
>SLOV01000199.1 GCA_007132345.1 Kiritimatiellia bacterium | reverse complement strand
GTAGCGCTCACCATGACCTCCTCATGGAAAGCGAAGGAACGTTGTCTCGTGGCGCTGCTGAAGAGTACCATTGCGCCATGATGAAGCGTCGTCATTCAGGCCCGCGGCCACTGCTTTTCTCTTGCACCGCACTGCTTCTCTACGCCGCCGGCTGCGGCCGTCCGGATACCGAACCACAGCCCGCCCCGCTCACACGCGAAGCCGGGCGGGACTTCGAAGTGCTCGAGCGGGTCCGCCAGAAGCGTGCGCCGGGCGAAGAGATCACCCGCATCGGACATGCCGTCGAACAATACCAAGTCCGCTACGGACAGCTTCCCGAAAACGTCAGCACCCTGGTGCGCGCCGGCCTTCTGCCCAGCGAACCCACACCGCCCGAGGGATTGGTTTATGTCATTGACCCGCTCACCGGCAACGTGGCCTTGATCCGGGAAATCGATCTTCGCCTGCGAAGGCCACCCGCGCAGACACCCCGCCCATAGGTGGCCCGATTAGCGACGCGGCTCGAAGCGCGCCTGGGGCAGCAGCAGCATGGCCCCTTCCTGCATCGTTTCCAGCAAGGAAAAGCACTCGTAGTCCGCCTCGTCCAGCGCCCCTGGTTCACCCGCGAATTCTTCGGACTCCTCCATCCACGCCCCGCCCTCGTCCATGGATGCGTCCAGATTTCCCGGGCAATGCAACGTGATCGTGAACATGGGCTTCGGCGCCCACGGGCTCGACAGCCGGGCGGTCTCCATGGGAGCGGTGGCGCACCCCATGCAGAAAAAAACGGGCAACAGAATGGTGAGGAACTTCTTCAATACCCCTCTGATCGTATTAGCTCGATTCGTACCGGATCCACAATTCACGGTCTCGCCCCCTACTCTCAGCAAGTATCGTACCGTTGATTTCCACATATTGCCAACAGATGATTTACTTCCCCTCTTCGCTTTTCCCGCAACCATGAGGTATAGATGCGCACATGACGCTATCGACCAAGCCCACCCCAGAACGACAAGTCGTCTGGCTCTGCCGCCACGGAAACCGCATCGATTTTATGGATCCCTCCTGGCAGGGAGACGACCCGCACCTCTCCCCCGACGGCGTGCAGCAGGCCCGCGAAACGGGTGAACGGCTCCGATCCGAATCGATCCGACGCATCTTTGCTTCCCCATTTCTGCGAACCGTGGAAACCGCTCACTACATTGCCGAGGCCCTCGACCTGCCCATTCACATCGAACACGGCGCCTGCGAATGGTTGAACCCGGAATGGTTCCCCAATCCGCCGCGTCTCATGACCCCGAACGAATTGCGCGAGCGCTTTCCCCGTGTCGACACGGAATATCAGTCCATGCTCACCCCGGCTTATCCAGAAGATGGTGACACCGCCAGCCGCCGCGCTGGCGAAGCGGCGCGCCTCGTCGCGAACCGCTTCCGTGACGATATCCTGCTCATTGGCCACGGCCACTCGGTCGGCGGCATGGCCGTCGGCCTGCTCGACGACGTGCCGGAATTTTCCTGCGGCATGTGCGCCCTGCTCAAGATCGTGCGCACGAATGGGACGAGTACCATGGAGCTTGCAGGCGACACCTCGCACCTGCAAGATGGTGCGCGCCACGAGAACCGTTTTGCCTGAAAAGAGTCAGAGATGAACTTGTACTGGACCGCTTTGCTGCTCGGCCTGCTCGGCAGCCTTCATTGCCTTGGCATGTGCGGGCCGCTCGCCCTCGCACTTCCCGGCCAGTCCGCGGCGCGCGGCCGCTTCGTCACGGGCCGCATCATTTACAACTCCGGACGCGTCATCACCTACACTTGCATGGGCATCTTCTCCGGCCTCGTCGGCGCCGTGGTCCGCTGGGCAGGCTGGCAGCAGGGCCTCTCGATCGCCGTGGGTGTCGGTATTCTCGTTGCCATGTTTCTCGGCTACCGCCTGCTACGTCAGCCCTGGGCCTGGCTCGGCCGCCTTCAGGCGCCCTGGGCCAAACTCAAGATTGCGCTCGCCGCCCGCATGAAGAACCCCTCGCTCCCCAGCCTCTTCGGCATCGGCCTGCTGAATGGGCTCCTTCCCTGCGGACTCGTTTACGTGGCTCTCGCCGCAGCCGCTACCACCGGCAGCACCCCGCAGGCCATGCTCTACATGGCCTTCTTCGGGCTGGGCACCTTCCCCATGATGCTGGCTGCCACCCTCTTCGCACCGATCGTGCAAGCCACGTTCCGCATTCGCATGCAGCGCGCCATTCCCGTGGCACTCGCCACGCTGGCCGCTCTCTTCATTCTGCGCGGCCTCTCGCTCGGCATTCCCTACATCAGCCCCGACCTCTCCTCCGAGACGCCCGCCTGCTGTTCGGGAAACTGAACCCCCGCTACCTCTCCGCCCACTGCCGGATCGGCAGCGAAACCCGCACGCCCAACACCATCGCCACTGCGAAGGCCCAGCCGGAGCCGGCCCCCGCATGCACGCCGGAGAGCAGCGTGCCGATCGTGCAGCCCAGCGCCACAAAGCCGCCCCACCCCAGCAGCACCCCACCGAGTAGGGCCAGTGGATAGGCCTTCAAACGCGGTCGCGAAAAGCCGAGTTGCCCCGTGCCCGCCGCGCCAATGATCCCACCCAGCACCAGCGCGAGCACAAACAACGCGTTCGGCGTGAATGCCGCCGGATTGTCCGCAATGCGGCAGCCCCGCAACGCGTCGAGCCCTTCCAACCGTTCCGGGAGCAGAGCCAACGCATCGCCCAACAGGCGAGCCAGCCGGTTGATCTCCGCCGTGACGCCCAGCGGCGCGGAGCGGAAGAGCGCCGCCGTCGAAAGCAGCCCGACCAGCAGACCGCCCACCCAGGGCGCCCATCGCTCCGTGAAGACGGCATGGAAGATTCCGCGAACTGTCGGACGTTCCGGCGACCGCGCCGCGGGTGTTGGCAACCAGCGCAGCAGCCCCGCCGCCGCCAGGCCCAGCACCAGCATCGGCAACGCCCAGCCCAGCGTGAAGCCCTTCCAGGCCGGAATCCAGACCACGGGTGCATCGGAAAGCACACGCAGATAGAGCATGTTCCAGGAGGCCAGCCCCAGCACGGCGCCGATCAACGACCCGAACAGCGCCACGGGAGATAGGAGTGACCCCTCGCCCAGCCGATAGAAATGCGCACTGATGCACGAGCCCGACAGCGACATGCCAATGCCGAAGACGAACCCGCCCAGCAGGGTCACCCAACTCACCGGCCCGATGTGCGCGCGGGGCGGCAGATGCCCCGCCAGTGGGTTTGGAATCCAGGCCGTAAAGAGCACGATGTGCGCCGTGATCCCCACGGCCAGCGCCAGCAGCACAGACAGCGCGGCGCGACTGTTCCCGCCCTCGAACCAGTCGCGCAGCATGCAGAAGAAGCAGAAGCGGGACCGCTGCAACACCCACCCGAACAGCAGGCCCAGCAGAAACACCCACGAGCCTGCGCGGCCATACGCCGGATCGGCGTGCAACCGGAACAGGAGCACAACCGCCCCGCCCGCCAGGGCCAACGCCGCAACACGCGCCGCAAGACCCTGGGCGGACGGGGCGGTATCGCAATCGGTGTGTACCGCCTCTATCACCTGTGCGCCCTGATTACTTCCCCGTCCAGACCGTTCCGGCCGGATTGTTGATCGGCACGCCGACCGCGTTGCCGTATTCCGTCCACGACCCGTCATACTGCAGCACCTGATCGTAACCGAGCACCTGGTTCAGCACGAACCAGGTATGCGCCGAGCGCTCACCAATGCGGCAATAGACAATGGCGGGCTTCGACCCGTCCACACCCTGCGCCGCGTAGAGTTCCCGCAATTCTTCCACCGGGCGGAAGGTGCCGTCGGCCTGCACGGCCGTGTTCCACGGCACATTCACCGCGCCCGGCACGTGCCCGGCGCGAATCGCCAACTCCTGAATGCCCGCAGGCGCAATCACACGCCCTGCGAACTCGTCCGGAGAGCGGATGTCGACGAGGGCCGCCTCGTCCTGTCCCTCGGCTACGGCGACTACGTCGGCGAGACGCGCGCGCAATTCGGGGCGCGTCTGCGTCACCTGATAGGTGGTCGGGGTGAAACTCGGCGTAACCGTGTCGAGCGGGCGCTCGTCCGCCAGCCACTTGCGGCGGCCGCCGTCGAGCAGCTTCACGTTCGGGTGCCCATAATAATGGAAGACCCAGGCACCCCACGCGGCGAACCAGTTGTCGTGATCGCCATAGAGCACCACCGTTGTATCAGGGGTGACCCCAAGGCGCGACATCAGTTGCTCGAACTGCTCCTTCTGCACAATGTCGCGGTTCGGGTTGTCGACCAGGTCTGTGTGCCACGAGATGTTCGCCGCGCCGGGGATGTGGCCCTGCTCGTAAAGGCCGGGCTCCACGCTCACTTCCACCACGCGGATGTCGGGCCGGTCCAGCCGCTCCGCCAGCCAGTCCGCGCTCACCACTGCACTCGAGGCCAGCGCCCCGTTCGTCAAGGCCAGCCCCACAACGCCGGCCAGAAGCCATTTCATGCTTTTCATTGTTCGTTCCTTTCTTATGCACGCAGAGCTTGCAGCGCCGTGTCGAGCGGAAGCGAATCCGAGAGACCCTGCTCCACAAGCCATTCTGGGTTATACAACTTCGATTGATACTTCACGCCGGTGTCGCAGAGGATCGTCACGATCGTCTGCCCAGGCCCATGCTCCAGCGCCTGCTTCACGGCGCCGCCGATATTGATGCCACTGGAAAGCCCCAGAAAAAGTCCCTCGTCGCGCGCCAGATGCTTGATGATCGTCAACGCGGGTTGGTCCTCGATCTTGTAGGCACGATCCACCGGAATGCTGTCTACGTTTGCCGTCACGCGGGATTGCCCGATTCCTTCCGCCACCGAGTCCCCCTCGCTGGCTTCCGTCACGCCGCGGTTGAACCAGTTCCACATCGCCGCCCCGCAGGGATCGGCACACACCGCCTGGACCTTCGGGTTACGTTGCTTCAAAGCCATCGAAACGCCGCCCAGCGTTCCGCCGGATCCAATGGCCGCGACAAAAGCCGTTACTTCGCCGCCAGTCTCTTCCCATATTTCCGGGCCGGTCGTCTGCTCGTGCGCGTCGCGGTTCGCTGTATTGTCGAACTGATTCGCCCAGAACCAGCCATTCTCTTCGCCCATGCGTTGCGCGATGCGGGTGTAGTGATTCGGGTCCTTGTAGGGTTTCGCCGGCACGGGAATCACCTCCGCGCCCAGGTTGCGAAGCAGCTCCATCTTTTCGGCCGACTGGGTTTCGGGAATCACGATGACGGTCTTGTAGCCGCGCGCCTGCCCGATCACCGCCAGGCCAATACCCGTGTTGCCTGCCGTGCCTTCGACGATGGTCATGCCCGGCTTTAAGGCGCCCCGCTTCTCGGCGTCCAGAATCATGCCCAGCGCCGCCCGGTCCTTCACCGAGCCGCCCGGATTCATGAACTCCGCCTTGCCGAGGATGGTCGATCCGGTTCGTTTCGACAGCTCTTTCAGCAGAATCAGCGGCGTATTTCCAACGTAATGGTCTACTTGATAATAATTTACGTCACTCATCAATCGGTCTCCAATCCAGCGAGAACAGCGCCGGAAAAATCAATCTGTACTTTATTTATCGGATTACTAGGGTTTGTCAATCCGCTCCGTGAAAAAGTTCATTCACGGATGAACGGCAAAAGAACACGCTGTTTCCGATTTCGGATTGCTCAAGAGCGCTGCGCCCGTTCGAGGAGGGCCACGCTCTCGATGTGCTGCGTCTGCGGAAACATGTCAACGGGTTGGACCCGTGTCAGTTGGTACTGCCCCTCTGCGCAGATCAGGGCCGCGTCCCGCGCCAGGCTGGCCGGTTTGCAGCTCACGTAAACGATCCGCTCGGCGCCCAGCTCCACCATCCGGGCCACGGCTTTGGGATGCATGCCGGCGCGCGGCGGATCGGTGACCACGACGCGCGGCAATCCGAACGCCTCCAGATCCTCCTGGATGGACCCCAACTCGCGCAGGTCGAGCACCCGGTACTCGCAGTTGGCGATCCCGTTCCGCGCCGCATTGTCGCCTGCATCGGCGACGGCGGCAGGGATCGCTTCAATGCCCAGCACCTTCTTTGCGTGTTGGGCCAGAAAGAGTGAAATGGCGCCTGCCCCGCAGTACAGGTCATAGACCACATCCTGCGCTTCGAGGCCGGCCATCGCCACCGCGGTTTCCACGAGCCGCTCGGCCTGACGCGTATTGGTCTGGAAGAAGGTGTTGGGTGAAATCTGGAAGACAAACGAACCCATCTTTTCCCGAATACAGCCGGGGCCATGGATGACGTGTAGCTCCTCGGCAAACGCCACCTGGTTCTTTCGATCTGTCACGCCATTCACAAAGGTGGTCAGCCGCTCACCCAGCGCTTCCTGCAACTGGCGGCAGAGCGCCTCCATCAGGTCGGGCTCGAAGCGTGAAGTCACCAGGTACACCATCAGCTCGTCCGTCTGCTCCCCGCGCCGAATCACCAGGTTCCGCAGATCGCCGTCATGCGTCACCGTCGAGTAGGGCAGAAGCCCCCGCTCATGGCCGAACCGCTTCACGATCTCCAACACCCGGTTCATCTCCGGCGATGCAAGCAGACAGGACGAAATATCCAGGACCTTCTGGAAGCGGCGCGGCACGTGAAAACCCAGGGCGTAGTCCTCCGGAAGAACGCGCTCCTCGGGCGGCAATTCCAACTCCGCCCGCGGCAGAAAACGACGGCGGCCAAAGGTGAAATCGACCTTGTTCCGATAACCGAACGGTGCCTGCGCGGGCAACACCTCCTCCACGGGCGGCGCTTCGAAGCCGCCCAGGCGGTGCAGGGCATCGGACACGATCTTGCGCTTCACCCGAAGCTGCTCTTCATACTGAACATGCTGCCACTTGCAGCCGCCACAGAGCCCGAAATGGGGGCAAGGCGGCTGCACCCGCCGGGGCGATGGGTGCACAACCCGTACCAACTGCGCCTCAAGATGGTTCCGTTTGCGCTTGCGGATTTCGGCTTCGACCCGGTCGCCTACCGCCAGCGCGCCGGAGACGAAGACACCCATGCCGTTCTCGAGCCGGCCGAAACACGTTTCGTGCTCGCCCGCGTCCGCGATTTCGAGTTCGATGATCTGGCCTTTCTGGAACTGCATGGAGAGGCGAAACGTTGAGGGTTTTCATGGCCACGAAGCAAGCCAAGAAGCAGACGAAGAAAAAGCGGAGCGACACAAAAGGGGCGAAGCCTGCGCGCAAGAAGGCATCGGCTCGTTCCGGTTGGCCCGCCGAAGTCTTTGCCGAATTGCAGCGGCTCTATCCCGATGCCCACTGCGAGTTGGATTATCGCAACGCCTACGAGTTGCTCGTCGCCACGATCCTCTCGGCGCAATGCACCGATGTGCGCGTGAATATGGTGACGCCCGCGCTCTTCCGCCGCTATCCCGATCCCGCGGCCATGGCGGCGGCGCGGCAGGAGGACGTGGAGGAACTGATCCGCTCCACCGGGTTCTTCCGCAACAAGGCACGTGCCTTGATTGCCGCCTGCAACGATATCGAGAAGTTGCACGGCGGCGAAGTGCCGGCCAGTATGGAGGCGCTCGTCAAACTGCATGGCGTGGCGCGCAAGACGGCAAATGTCGTGCTCGGCAATGCCTTCGGGCGGAACGAAGGGGTCGTGGTCGATACACACGTCATCCGGCTGGCGAACCGGATGGGGCTGACAAAGGAATCGAACGCCATCAAAATTGAGCGGGATTTGATGCGGGCGTTTTCGCCCGAGTCCTGGACGCTTCTTTCGCATCTGCTCATCTGGCACGGGCGCCGCGTCTGCCGGGCGCGCAAGCCGGACTGCGCGGCCTGCGTCCTGCGCGACGATTGTCCGAAAGTCGGCGTTCTATCCGATTAGCATGCAGGCGGCGAACCCGAGCGGAATGTCCAAGCACCAGCGCGCCTTCGAGAAGGCGCGCAAGAAAGCGGGTTCGAGAACCCGCGCTCCAAAATGTGGAGTGCGCTTTCTTGAAAGCGCTTTTTTCGGGGGTTCTTGAACCCCCGGGAACTCAACGGATAACAGCCCCGTCCTTCACGATGCAACTGTGCACAGCGCTGGATCGCAGGAGGCCACGGCACGGCTTGAATAAATCAACACACCCTTCTTCACTTGGCCAACGGTCCGCGCGTTGCTACAACAGCGTGCATGAAAGACTCCGTTCGCCCAGGCAAATGGCTGCCGCCGCACGACATCAGCAATGTCTTGATTACGGCCGAAGAGATTCGCGCCCGCGTCGATGCGCTGGTGCTCGAAATGCTGGACGACTGCCGCGCCGAGGATCTTGTTATGGTCGGAATCCTGCGGGGCAGCTTCATGTTCCTTGCCGACCTCGTGCGCGGACTCTACCGCCAGAACGTGCATCCACGCATCGATTTCATGACCCTGGAAAGCTACGGCTCCGGCACAACCTCGCGCGGCACGGTGACGATTCGCAAGGACATTACGACCGACGTCACCGGCGCGGACGTGGTGCTGATCGACGATATCCTCGACTCGGGCCGGACCCTGTTGTTTGCCTGCAATCTGCTGCGCAACAAGGGCGCGGGCTCGGTGAAGACCTGCGTGCTCCTCGACAAACCGGCACAGCGCGTTCAGCCATGCAAGGCGGACCATGTCGGTTTCACGATCGAGCCGCACTTTGTGGTAGGGTACGGCTTGGATTACGATCACTACTATCGCGAATTGCCCTACATTGCCCGGGTAGCGTTTCCCGAAACTGAAGCGAAGGATTGAGCTATGCATGGAGCCGAGAAGAACGTGCGCCGCGCCCGGCGTGTCGCCATCTGGTGTATGGGTTTTGTCCTGCTGGGCCTCGCCGCCGCCGGCTGCGCTTCGCCAGCGCCGACCTTCCCTCCGCTGCGTCCGGGGCTATTGAGGGAAACGGGTGAACTCCGCATTCCCGGTCGGGAGCAATTCCAGATTGGCCCGGCAACAACGGCTTCGTTTTCGTTGCAGGTGCAGAACCGGGGCAGTGTCCCGGTTCGGTTTTCGGTGCGCGCCCCGGACGGCGAAGCGAACGGCTGGGTAGTGATCGCGCCAGGCTCTTTCCTGAACCCCACCGTGCCTGCCGGCTCCGTTGCTGTCTTCAGAAATGCCACGCGCATGCGCACGGCATCCCTGATTGTTCGCGTCGACGCAGACGCGACGGTTCCGATGCGCTTTCAGTAACCTTAGGGTCCAGCAACAACGCGATAGGCCTGCGTGCCGGCCCGCGGTGTGTGGTTTGTAAAGACCATCCACCCCGTTTCGGAGGAAAGATCCGTCGCCCCCTCTAGCGGCGTCCACTCCGCGGTTTCGTCGATGGGCGAAAGAACTTCCACGCGATAACGAGTGCATGCCTCCGTCGGCCATGAAAGCACGTCCGCCGGTCCGTCGAAGTCGAAGGTCTCGAGGTTGAACGGTGTCTCCAGGTCCCAGCTCACCAGCGTGCTGATGCGGAAATCCAACTCGTAGAGGCCTGGTTTCGTGAAGCTCCAGTTGTAATGGTCATGGCCGCCCGCCGCGTAGTAGATGCGGTCATTCTCGTCGATGCCGTCGACGTAGGAAGAGATGTAGACCACCACCGGCGGGCCGAACTGGAACAAGGAAAAGTAGCCGCCAGGCGGCCCGCGCACATCCAGCAGCTCAATACGAAGGTGTTTCGCGCTAAAATTCGCGAAGTTATCGGGGTTCATGGGGTTCCACGCCACCAGCCGGTTCAGATCGCCTTGGGCGCGCAACCCCAGGAAGAGCTCGCCCGGTCTCGAGTTCTGGAAAAGATTCCAGAAGGTTTCGCCCTCCTGCGCGCCGATGAAGCCGAAGTCGTTGATGAGGCCCGCCGTCATGATCTCGCGATTCGACTCGCCGGCATAGGCGTGCGCTTCATGAATCGGATAGTTCGAGGCGACGGGTGGCGCCTCGGCAATCCATTGGAGCTGCCCAGCCCCCCCGCAATAGTAGACGCCCAAATCGACGTGGCGGTCGACAAGCCGGACCGAGTCGGGCCAATCCTCCTCGATGCCGAAGCGGACCGTGTGTACGACGCTGGTTACCATCCAAGTTTCGGCGCGCGCCGTCCAGGGCGCTGCGAAGAGAAGTACAGGGAGCATGCGGAACAAGGTGGGGCATCTCTTCATCGGGGCGGTCTCGCAAAATCGGGGTTCTCAGTCCAGATGCGGAGAAGCTCGGCGCCGCGGATTCCTTCCACGTGCCCATCGGCAAAGAGGTAATTGGCAATCCCGTCCGTATGATCCGGCGCAGGCGATCCCCGCCGATGCCGGTCGGGCTGAATATCCCCAAGCAGTACGTTCCAGCCGCTCGGCCAGGATCGCGAGTGGGTATGGTCGGACGTGACGTGGGGCGGCATACGGTCCGAAGCGATAAAAGCGGTATAAGTCTGGCTGGGCCGAGGCAACAGGTCACGATTCGTGTAGTTCTCCGTTACCCCGCCGAACCCGACCAGCGGAACAACCAGGAATTCATTAAGGATGTAACTGGTCCCATCGTTGGCGAGTCGCTCACCGCCCTGCGGGTCACTCGGGCTGATCCGGATCTGGTCCACCTGCCCAAGATAAGGCGCCAGCGTAAAGACCCACGCATTGGTTCGCTGATGCTGCCCAAGCCCGTGCGTGCTGCGCGGAAAGTTTCCGTTGTGGTCGTTGCAGAAAGCGATCAGGGCGATGCCGATCTGACGCATGTTGGAGGCACAGGCCACCTGCCGGGCGGAAACCATGGCGCTGCCGATCGCGGGCACCAGCAGCGACGCAAGAATCGCGATAATCGCAATGACCACCAGCAGCTCGATGAGCGTGAAGGCGCACTTTGCTTGGGTCTTGCAACGCATCATTTGGGTTCCATACCGCATGGTGGCGGGATGCCACACTTCGATCGTTTCAGAGGTGCCTGCGGCTGCGCCGGACACGAGTCAAGGCCACCGCACCGAGCATCAAGAGCCCGATGGAACTGGGCTCGGGAATGACCTGAAAATGGAGGGTTGTCGGAAGGCTCTGTACGAACCCGTCTGCAACGTGCTCACCCGAGGCGACAAGCGTAACTTCGTAATGCCCCGGCGCGGTGAAGGCCCAGGTCACGTGATCATGGCCACCTATCCCAATCAAGTACTCGTCCGAGCCATCAATGCCGTCTACCGTGCTCATAAAGAAGGTGGGCACGAATCCTCCCTGAACAACGGAAAAGTGCCCCGGTCCGGACATCGCGGCGAGCGATAGTCGAATCGGACCGCTCCAATCGGCCGGCCGTAGATCCTCGGCACCAATACCGACGAAAGGCGCGCCAAGCGTGAATGCTCCACCGGGTCCACTGTCTCCCTGCGGAAGCGACCAGTATCCCTCACCTGCGGCTACCCCGATCAAATCCCACCCACTGCCGGCCGGTCGCCCGCCGATGCTCAGCAAATAATCGAACGTAGACTGCGGAACGACAACAGCAAGATCGCCCGGCGAGAAGTCTCCCCCATCATCCAGCTTCCAGCCCATGGAGAGTTCGCCGCCGTCATAAATGACGTTCAGGTCCCCATGCCCGCTGGTCCACAGAGACGCAACGGCGGGAGTGGCGCCCAGGAGCATCAGCGCGGAAATCATGCTCCCGTAAACCAGTTGTCCTACTTTCTTCATCCAGATCTCTCCTTCTTTCACAGATAGATCGCCGCCAGGCTCAGCCCACCCGCACCTTCGGCCTCGGCTTCGGAACCATCTTCTGCATACCCGGCAAAATAGTTTATTGATAGTGAAAAATCAAATAAAAACGCGGGGGGAATCGGAACCATGCGTCTCGCGTTGCCTGGCCGCCTGTCCGAAAGGCGAATCTTCCATTTTTTCCTTACGCTCCCCGGCGGCATTGCCTATATCCAGAGATCAACACCTAGCCGATTGGAAACCCCTCATATGCACCAGGAAAGCCCTGCATTCAGTCCCGAAGCTCAAACCGAACGGAACCGCCTTCTACTAGAGCAAACGAGCTATCTAGGCGACATCGTCGAATCGCACGTACTGCCTTTCCGCATCGACCTCGATGCCGCGCCCGCGCCGGATGCGGCCCTGCGCGACACCCTCCAGGCGCTTGAGATCGACGCCGCCCGCACGGCGCTGCGCTCCGTGGGCTCGCTCGCCAAAATCAACGAGGTGGACCACCTCGGCGGCGGGCTCGACATGATTCCCGCCCTGCTGCTCACGCTCGGCCTGGTGGATTACGAGCGCGTCGATTTCACCCTCGAAAACGCCCATGCGAGCATCGGCTATTTCGGCGCCCTCAGCAGCCTCTGCTTCTTAGAACCGCAGGACGTGGTCGATGCCTTCCGGCGCGGCCTCGACATCCCCGGCCACGTCGCCTGGGTGCCCGGCGGCACGCAGCTCAACGGCGGGCGCCTCGGCGTGATGATCCCCACCGCCGTCGGCCAGGCGCTTGGCAAGAAAGCGCGCTTCCGCGAAGATGCCTGGGTCATTTGCCACTGCGGTGACGCCGGCTGGATCTCCGGCCAGGCCCTCAACGGCTTCAACGCCGCCGACGCGCACGACGCGCCCATCACCTTCGTCATGCATCGCAACGGCATCCAGCTTTCCGGCACAACCGGGGCCATCCTCGATAAAGATCCCCGCGCCATGATCGAGGCCATGGGCGTCTCGATCATCGAATGCGTCAGCCTGCACAATCTCGACGGGCTCTATGCCGCCTACCGCGAGGCCCAGGCCCTCGCCCGCGAAGGGCGGCCATCGTTGATCTATCCCGTCGGCTACGGACGCAGCGGAGAACGTGCGGAAACGCTCGCAACCTTCGCCGAGCGCCACGGCATCCGCCGCGAGGTCGAAGCGTTCGCCGCCAAACAGAGCGTCACGCTCGATACCCCAATCTGGACGCCGGGCGCACTGATGAGCTACCGCGATCTCGAATCGATGATCGAGTGCCTCTTCCTCGTCAACGGCCTGCCCGGCGGCAAGGCACACCACGACGGCCACCTCAAGGGGCGCGACGTCGAAGCGGTGCTTGCCAACCCCATGTTGCAGCTCAACTCCGCACAGCAGGCCGCGCTGGATACCCTTCAGGCCGCGCCGCACCGCACGGTGGTCACCAAAGCACGTCCCGCTCCCGGCTCCGCCAACCTGGTGCTGCCCGCGGATGCCGTTGCGCAGGTGGCCCTACCCGCCGCCGGCAAATCCACCAGCCCGCGAGCCGGTGTACAGGTCGGTTACGAGTTGCTCGCGCAGACCTTTCCCGAGCAGGTCTTCCTGGTCGATTGCGATCTCGCCCCTTCCACCAAAATCGATAAAGCGCGCGCCGTGCTGGACCAGCGGCATCAGTTCGAAATGTCGATCGAAGAGCAGGCCTCCGCCATCATGGCCAACGGCCTCGCCATGAGCAGCCACGAGCCCCAGCTCGTCGTCTTCGCCACCTTCGCGGCGTTCTTCGAGGGCATTGCCCGCGAAGGGTTCGAAATGTGGCGCTACCAGCGCAATCTCAATGGCGTCAACGAAGGGCTTAACGTCACCTTCCACCTCTCCCACGTCGGCGCCTGCACTGGGCGCGACCACTTCTCCGGCTGGGCGTTGGACTGGATCACACTGGCCATGGGTTATCTCCCGTATCTGCACCGCTTCTACGCCCCGGCCGATGCCCGTTCCGCCTTCATTGCCGTGCGCGATCTCGCGGCGCACTATGGCGGGCACATTATCGGCATTCCCCGCGATAACCTGCCTGTCATCAAGAGGCAGGACAGCGACGAAGCACTCTGGAATCCTGGCGACGCGTGGGAGGCCATCACGCCATTCCGTTCCTATCCCGGCGCACGCCACGCCCTGCTCGCCTTCGGCGCCACGGCCTTTCTCGCGGAGGAAGCGGCGGCCGCACTGACAGCGGAAGGCCTGCCCACCGATGCCTATGTCGTCAACGGCCTGCCTTTGCCCCCGAACGCAATCGCCGAACTGGCGCAGCGCTATCCCGGTGGCCTGGTCACCGCTGAGGACGGTATTATTGCGGAACCGTCCATCGGCCTGCGCGGCTTTGCCTCACTGGTCGCAGG
>SLOV01000189.1 GCA_007132345.1 Kiritimatiellia bacterium | reverse complement strand
GTGGTGTTGGTCCATCCCGTGATGTCGACCTCGACCTCGTTCTTTCCGAACGCGATGTTGTCCAGATAGAAGTCCCGCGTGGACGAGGAGCGGAACGCCAGCGAGTTGAAGCGGGTATAGACGTCGCTCGTGTCCTCGGTCTCGAGTACCAGCTCGCCATTCATGAAGAGGAGCAGGTTGACGCCGTCCTCGGTGCGGTCGATGCGGAAGTGGGCGTGGTGCGCCGCGTTTTCGTTGAGTTCAAAGGTTGGCAGCGACGCGAGCACGTTGGTATCGGCCCCAATCAGCACGCCGTCCTGCTCGGAGTCGTCTTCCTTGCCGATGATGACGCCCGGCCCGTCGGCGCCGGTGGCAAAGGCAACATAATAGCCGAAATCGTCTTCGGAGTTGTCGTCGAAATTGCTGGCGACCGGCGAGTTGTTGTCGTCATAGAGTCCGAACCGGAAACCGTCCGGGCTGTCGACGGTGTTGGTGCCGAACCGGAACTGGAAACTGAAGCTGATCGAATCCATTTCCTCGTCGAGCGTCAGGTTGACACCGGCCGGCCCCACAATCAGCGCGCCGGAAGTGCCGCTTGGCGTCACGTGCAGGGCGTTGCCGCTGCCGATGCCGAAGTGATCGGCGACAATGGCGCGTGCGCCACCGGGACCCTGGGGAAACCATGGGATGTCGAGTGGGTCGCCGCCGCTGGTGTTTTCGAAGTCCCCGTCGGTGAAGGGGTCGTAGACGACGGTGCCCGGCATGGTGGGCCCGAAGGTGTCGTCGTCGACCACGTGGATCTGAAAGACGCGTGTGGTGGAGGCGGCATCGTTCGGCCGGTCGTCATCGGCGTCGGCGGCATAGACGAGGGCGGTCCAGGTGCCAATGCGGTTGTCGAGATACGGAATGGCGCCGATGGGATGGGCCAGGGGTTCGAAACTGGAGCGCGCCCCTGCCTGGTTGGGCCTCGTGGCGAAGGATTGTTCGGTCAGGATCTCCCAGCCATCCGGATTGCGCAGTGTGAACCAGAGCTCGTTGGTGTCGACACCGCTGCCGGGGTCGCTGATCTCGCCTTCGAGAACGAAGTTGCCTTGCAACAGATCGGCATCCGTGAGGACTTCCGGGGCATCGACGGTGAAGCCGCGCATGAGCGGGGCGTTGGTGTCGTCGTCGATAATAAAGAACTGCAAGGGGAAGTTGACGGTCATGGCGCGCCGGTCCGGCACGGGCTCTCCGCCGAGCGGGGATGAGGCGGTACCGCCGGTGGCGGGGTAGGTCTGCGCGGAGACGGTGATGAAGAACTCGTCGTCCACGTCCCAATCGCCGAAGTTGGTGCCGGTGAAGGCGTTGAAGTGATAGCCGGTGATCACGGTGGCGCCGTTGGTGCCGACGAAATGTTGAAAGACTTCGTCGAAGCCGAGGGCGTTTTCACCTTCGGGCGTCTGGGAGAGCGGGTCCCAGTTTGGCGAGAAGTTGCCGGCGTCGGCGAAGATGGTATTGGCGCTTGCCGGGTTGTTGGTGATGAAGACGCCGTGGGGACTTGAGAAGCGCACTGCGATGTCGATGAAGTTACTTTCGTCGGCGAGTTCCGCGTCCGTAATGAAGTTCTTGATGGGGGAGTTGGTGGGGTCGTAATCGGCGCCGATGAAAATGAGTTCGGCGGTGGGCCCGGACTCCATCATCTGGCGGAACTGCTGGCCGTCGCGCCGGACGACTTCAGTCCAGTTGGTGCCAGCGCGGATTTCGTCGAAATAGACGAAGCCGATCTGATGGCCCGGGTTGGCGCCGACGGAAAGGCGGATGCCGCAGAGGCTCTCGATATGGCCGACCGTCTGCGTGGTCATGACATCGAAGACCGGCGGCTCGGCCCAGGTCAGCCGCTCGGAGTGGCGGTAAGCGTTCGCGCTCAGCTCGCGTGTCTCGAAGTCGTAAAGGACCGTGTAGATGTAGACGGCATCGATGCCGGAGGCGAGGGTGCTTTCGGTGTTTACGCCGTTGTCGGATGACTCCGCGATGCGTAGATAGTCGTCATAGTATTTGCCGATGAAGGCGACGGAGTCCCCGTTGCCATCGAGGAGATGGGCGCCTGCATAATTCTCGGTTCCGCCAAAGGCATGCTCTTGCAGCCAGGAGATGACCACTTTGCCGCTATCAAAGCAGGCGTCGAACATGCGGGTGGCATCGATGGTCCGGCCGTTGACATCGCCATAGAAGATCGCCTTGTTGCCCGAACCCCACGCATAAGAATCGGCGGGAAGACTGGTGGCGGTGTAGTCGGCATCTGTGCTGTTGACGACCGTCCAGTTGCCGGCCCAGCCGGTGCCGCCGCCGGTGTTGTGCAGGTTGCCGCTGCTGTTCGCGAAGCCGTCGTACACGATCTCCGATTCGATGAGTGGGATGCTGAAGTCGACGCCTGTGGAGTAGTAGACGTCCTGAACGGAGAAGAAGCGGTAATGAAGCGTTTGCCCGGCGGTCAGTCCGCTGTGATTGAAGAAGGTCTCCGCTTCGCTGCCGCGGAGCACGAAATGGGCTTCGCCGACGTTCTCGCCGTTGCTGTACGCAGTGCCTTCGTTAGGTACCCAGGTCACCGGTGTATTGACGCGGTAGGCAATGAGCACATTGCGGTTGTTGAACTTCTGCCAGGCGAGGTCCGTGGCGGTGGTGCCCGAGAGCCCGATGCTGATGCCTGTAGGCGGGGCGAGGGTGCGGTAACTGGCCGGGTTGCCGGTGACCTGCGTCGTGAGATACTTGGTCCCGTCCCCCACATTGTATTCATACGCGCGAATGAAATAGAGGGTGTCCGGCTGGAGCCCGCGCAGCGTCATGCTGTTGACGGAGTCGTCGCCGGCAAAGATGACGTAGTTGCCGTCGCCGATTTCGGTGCCTGATCCGAACTGGTCGTCGGCGGTGTAGACCACACCATCCACGGGGTCGGCATCCACCGGCTCGCCTTCACGGGCCACGAGCAGGAGCCGGGCGCCGTTGCCGCGCTGCCAACTGGTGAGGGTGAACTGGTCCTGCCGCTCGAAGTCGAATTGGATTTGCGACGTTTGAATGGTCGGCGCTTCGTTCGGGTCGGAGGTGTCGATTTGCAGCAGGCCGGCCCAGGTGTCGCTCACGCGCACTTCGTCGAAGCGCGCGAAGCCGAAGTTGTTGCCGCCGCCGATCTGGATGCCGTCCACCTGTGTGATGCGGCCGGGGTCAAGAATCCGTTCGGCGTGCCAGGTGCCGGGTTCCGATTCGGGAATGGGATCGCCCAGGCTATTGAAGATCAACGATTTGAAGGCGCGCGTGCCGAAGTCGTACATCATGATCAGCACGTAATCGTTTCCGCCATAGAAAGGTTCCGTGCTCATGAACTGGCCGCCGCCGAAGGAGTCGAGCCCCATGAGTTCACTGTTCTGGAAAGGGCGCCCGGCGAAGGCGCGCTCGCTCGTGCCGTCCAGAAAGGACATGCCGAGATAGACGTTCTGATTGTTCCATTCGTAGCGAAGCACGGCGGATGCGTAGATACGGCCGGTGGAGAAAGCCTCAAAGCCGCGGCGCGCCGTGAAGGCGGGATTCGTTAGATTATCAAACTCTCCGGCGCGCACGTGGTCCCCGTCCGCCTCCGGATAGCCGTCGGGAATCGGGCGGCTGTTGTCCTGAATGGTTACGTTGCCATCCGTCCGCGTCACCACCCAGCCATTGGTCCAGCCGGTGCCGCCGCTCTCGCCCTGCAGCAAGCCGCTGTACCCCACGAAGGAATCGACAATGATCTCGCCGGCGAGCGTAGTCTCGAAGGCCGT
>SLOV01000251.1 GCA_007132345.1 Kiritimatiellia bacterium | reverse complement strand
TACGCTGGTCGATGGGAACGTAGGGGGTCTCGTTCTCGCCGATATAGACCTGGCGCGGGCGCGCGATGCGAGTGGTGGCGTCTTCGTGCTGCTCTTTCCATTGCGCAATCCAACCGGGCAGTCGGCCGATCGCGAAAATGACGGTGAACATGTTGGTGGGGATCCCGATGGCGCGCAGCAGGAGCCCGCTGTAGAAGTCGACGTTCGGGTAGAGCTTGCGTTCGACGAAGTAGTCGTCGCTGAGCGCCAATTCTTCTAGTTTGCGCGCGATGTCGAGGAGCGGATCCTGAATGTGGAGGGCATCGAAGACTTTATCGCAGGAGGCCTTGAGAATCTTGGCCCGCGGGTCGTAGTTTTTATAGACGCGATGGCCGAAGCCGAAGAGGCGGAATCCTTTGTCTTTATCCTTCGTCAAACGAATACATTCTTCGGGGGTCATGCCGCCCTGGTGAATCCGTTCGAGCATCTGGATGACTTCGACATTGGCGCCGCCGTGCAGCGGCCCCCAGAGGGCGCTGATGCCGGCCGAGATCGAAGAGAAGAGGTTGGCGCGTGCCGATCCAACGGCACGGACGGTGGAGGTGCTGCAATTCTGTTCGTGGTCGGCATGCAGGATGAAGACAAGGTTCAGCGCCTCGGCGACGACCGGCAGGAGCTCGTATTGCTGGTACGGGATCGAAAACATCATGTGCAGGAAGTTGGAGGCATAGCCCAGCTTCGGGTCGGGGTACATGAAAGGCAGGCCCATGGCGCGCCGGTACGAAAAGGCGGCGATGGTGCGCACTTTGCTGATGAGTCGGGCGGCGGCCTCGCTGAGCGACTCGTCGGTATCCACGGTCAGAAACTGCTGATGATAGCAGGCGAGATTGCTGACGGTGGCGGAGAGGATGGCCATCGGCGGGGCGTCGACGGGGATGTTCTGGAGTTGAACCTTCAACCCTTCATGAAGCAGTTCATTGGCGATGAGCCGCTCGCGAAAGGCATCCAGTTGCTCGCGCGTGGGCAAGGAGCCAAAAATCAGGAGCCAGGCGACTTCGATGAAGTTGGGGTGCTCGGTGAACTGCTCGATGGGAATGCCGCGATAGCGTAAAATGCCTTTTTCGCCGTCGATGAAGGTGATGGCGCTCTGGCAGCTTGCGGTGTTGCCGAAGGCAGGGTCGTAGGTGGTGAGGCCGGTTGTCTGGCGGAGCGTGCCGATATCGATGGCGCGCTCGCCTTCGGTCCCTTCAATCACGGGGAATTCGTATGTTTTTCCGTCAATCGTCAGCGTTGCGGTATCAGACACGTCTAGCCTCCCATCTCAATAGGGTCGAGCATACTCCAGCCCATCGGGAATGGGCAAGCACAGCGGCGAAGCAATTCTCAGCATGGCCTGGAACGGGTTGTTCGGGCCTGCTGAAGCAGGTACTACGAACGGGTTTTCGCCGGGTCTTCGCCCGTTTGTAGTCCCGCCTTCAGGCGGCATGGGCCATAATGAGAATTGCTGACAGCGGCGAAGAATCGCCGCAGGGCAACGGCTTTCCGCGTGAGCGGGACGTTGTCCCGCAGCGCGGAACTCACGTCCGGGTGCCGGGATGGCACGGAGCAAGGCCTCATCCGAGGAAGACCAGACCGAGCGCAAAGAGAACGGCGTACAGGAGCAGGAGCTTGGCCGTCTGGCCCAGCACGGGATTCAAGGCCTGGCCCGTGGCGGCGCCCATGACCTTCCGGTACGGCCCCCAGGCGAACGGGGCCACGAATATGGTGAGGAGCGCACCCGCTTGCCTGCCGGAAATCGCATAGACGAGCCAGGGCGTGACGGCCGCGCCCAGCAGGCAGAGCGTGTACTCCATCCGCACAAAGCGGACCCCGAAGCGAACCGCGAGCGTGCGTTTGCCTGCTTTCGAGTCCGTTTCGCGGTCCCGCAGGTTATTGACGGCGAGAATCGCGACGGAGAGGAGGCCCGGCGCCACACCGTGCACCGCCGCGAGGGGACTCCACTGGGTCGTCTGCACGGCATAGGTTCCGGCAACGGCAACGGGTCCGAAAAAGATAAAGACGAGCGGATCGCCCAGCCCCAGGTAGCCAAGTGGGCGGGGTCCGGCGGTGTAGAGGGCACTGCAAGCGGCGGCCAGCAGAACGAGGAGCAGCCAGGCAGGGTGCAGGCGGAATGCCAGAAGAGCACCGAGGGTGAGGCCGAGCCCAAACACACAACAAGTGGCCCGGACCATGGTGCGCGGGGATACCCAGCCCGCCTGGGTGACACGGAGGGGCCCGGTCCGCTCGGCCGTGTCGGCGCCTTTGTGAAAGTCCGCTACGTCGTTGCAGAAGTTCGAAGCAAGCTGCATCAACAGGGAGAAACCGAGCGCGGCCGCGGCCCAGCCGGGATGGAAGAGGGCCTGCTCCCAGGCGAGTGCACTGCCGATGAGCACGGGCGCGACGCCGGCCCACAGGGTCTTGGGCCGGGCTGCCTGCCACCAAACGGCAAACGAAGAGGGACGCTCCATGGATCGGGGTGGCGCCTCGATGAAGCAGGCGTTAAGAGACCAACCGCCGAACGATGCCGCCCGGACCGGAAGTTTGTTTCCAGATCAAGGGCGCACGGTTCGCCAGGCTTTAGAGGCCGTAGGTGACACGGAACCCGACGGTCATGTCCGGCTCGCCGTTTCCTCCGCCACCTCCGTAAACGGTCCAGTGCAGGCGGTCGTAGGGGCGATAAGACAGGCCGCCAAGAATCAGGTAAGGCGTATCATCGTCTGGACCAAAGTCTTCGTCGGTGACTCTGCCCTCGCTATGGACCGACAGCTTGTCGTTGAGTTCCCAGATGATCGAAAGCGCCACCGCGGCGACGTTGTCGCTGTCATCGAAGATCGTGTACGAGCCATCGAGATTGAAAATGATGTCTTCCCAGCGGCGCGTCCCGAGCGTGGCACCCAGGGTGAATCCTGTTTCGCCACGACCCAACCCTTTTCTCTCGCTGCCGGTGTCGAGGTGGAGGGTCGCGTGAGGGATCAGGAACGGGTAGGTGAAAATCCCCTCGTAGGCCAACCACGCGAAGCCGATGTCGATATCGCCCAGGCCGCTCTGACTGCTTCCCATGTCGGGGTCGACACTGACGAATGGGACGCGGGCCAAGAGGCTGACGGTGGGAAAGGCCTGATACCGCACTTCCGGGGCAAGCTCGTAACGGTCCACGTCCTGGAGCATGGCGAAGTTGAGCGGATCCATGACCATCTGCTCAGACTCCTCGTAGCGGAGGTCGAGGCTCAACTGGGTGCGGCCAAGGTCGGGAAACCGGTTATCCCTCGTAAGCCGAGTGCGCATCGGTTCTGCCATGGCGCTTCCAGTGGCGAGGCAAAGAATCGTTCCAATCGTCAAGCTCTTCCAGATGGTCATGCAGTTCGTCCTCCTCAATACCCAATTTCAAACGGTGGCAAGTCTAGCCGCGGACCGGCCACGGTGCCAGAGAAAAGCGCAGCCATTCTCTGTATGCCCCTTACCGCCTGAAGGCGGGACTACAAACGGGCGAAAAGCCGGCGAAAGGCCGTTCGTAGTACCTGCTTCAGCAGGCCCGAAGAACCCGTTCCAGGCCATACTGAGAATTGCTGAGAAAAGCGCGGCAGATTCCACGGTCCTGTGCCCGCGGAACTCAGGATGATCAAGGTCCTTCAATGGCATCGAGCAGCAAGGCGTAGAGCGAGGCGTCCAGCCGCCCATTACTACACAGGCACCCGCTGCGCAGGGCGTCGACTTCGAGCACGGGGCGGTAGCACCCGCCTGCGCGTTCGAG
>SLOV01000173.1 GCA_007132345.1 Kiritimatiellia bacterium | reverse complement strand
TCGGGAAAGCCGTCGTTGTTGCCATCGATGACGACGTCGATGTAGGTGTCGGTGATCAGCAGCCCTTCGTCATAGGAGGCATTCGGACTGGTCTGCTCAGGGATGGTATTGGGGGCGCTGAAGGCATCGGCGTTGGAATCGTTGTGGATGCCGGCCCACATCTGGATCGTGGCGCCGCGTGGCACGACTTCGCCAGGCTGGATGGCGCCAAAACGGGGTGAGTTATAGATATCGCTCCACGCCATTTTCACTTCCATGCCCTTCAGACGGCAGGGGCCGGGGTCGTGGAGCAGCACGATATCGGAACTGGTGCCGCGCGGGGTGGAGAAATTCTGCTCGTCGAAAACCGCAATGACGTTCACGCCGCCTTCTGGCGCTGCTTCACCGTCATAAAGCACGCGAACGATCGTATTGAAGCCGGATGGCGTGGAGTGGAAGGCGTAGTCTAAACCGAAAGGAGTGCCCCCTTCCGCGGCCGCCCAGCCAGGCCCGTTGAAGCCGATATAGCCGGCGGGGTTATTGATCCAGTTCGTGGTCGTGGTGGCGCCGGTCCCGTTGCCGGGGTCGACATCCAGCATGACATTCAGCTTGTTGCCATCCACAAAGCCCTGGAGCGCAACATAGAGGTATTCCGCGTCCCAGGTCACATAGAGGTTTGTAATCACGTTGGCCGAACCGAATCCCGGCGCAGTCGTGTCATTGCCGCGGAAATCGTTGTCGTCATATTCGATCGGACGCCCATCGAGAACCGCCGTATTGGGTGGTGTGGCACGGCACGTTAGAGCCGTCCCCAGAAATACGCCGAGCAGCAAGAGGCCAGAACACGCCATGCGGTCAATACCATTCACGGTCACACCCTCCACAAGGTACACACAGATGAATAACCCACGCGCCAGATCGCCCCAGCCCACTTAAGACCCATTGGTGTCAAGACAGCTTCCACGAAAGTGGCTCGTTCAAACACTAACCTACCCTTCTAGTAACCCTATTGCCCAAAACTGTCAAAGCCTTTAACCTCTCCGAAATGATCGAGAATCCGTCCCGCTTTACGAGCCCTGTCCTGGACCAGCGCGAACTCGCGGCCGGGCTCTTCGAATTGACCTTCGATCGACCCGCTTTTTCGTTCCGAACAGGCGACGAAATCCAGATTTACGGTAGTGAACCCGGCCAGGACCGCCCCTACACCATCGCCAGCGGGGAAAAAGACCCATATCTACAGATTCTCTATCGGCTTATTCCAGATGGCGCGCTGACACCTCAGCTTGCCGGCCTGCGCGAGGGAGACCCGATCTCGTTCACCGGGCCGTTCGGTAATTTTCACCTCAGAGACCCTGGTCGCCCGGCCGTCTTCGTGGCCACGGGCACCGGCATTGCGCCGGCGGTGAGTTTTGCGCGGACCTATCCGGACCTGGAACTCTACCTTCTGCATGGGGTCCGTCTCCGGCAGGACCTCTGTTTCGCGGAGTGCTTTGCTCCGGCTCGCTACCACCCCTGCATTTCGCGAGAGACGGTGCCCGGCCTCTTCCATGGCCGCGTGACGGATCGGTTCCCCGCCCTTTCGTTCCCCGACGACGCCGATTTTTTTCTCTGTGGTGCCAACGACATGATTGTGGCCATGACGGCCTTTCTCAAAGAGCGGGGCATTGCGGACGCTCGCATATCGGGCGAGGCCTATTACTGGTGGCGGTAGCGGGGGCGGTTGGCTTGTGGGCGGGGGCTGCGAGGTGCGCACCTTACTGGCGGAGGACGGGCTTGTAGCCCGTCGATGAGCGTGCGGTTGGCTTGACGGGGTTGTGGAGCTTGTGGGCTCCGGGTGACGGGCAGTCGCTGCGCGACATGCCCATCCTCCATTCTTGCGAGGTGCGCACTTTGCTGGCGGAGTTGGCTTGGGGGCTCCGGTTGACGGGCAGTCGCTGCGCGACATGCCCATCCTCCATCCTTGCGAGGTGCGCACCTTGCTGGCGGAGTTGGCTTGTGGGCTCCGGGTGACGGGCAGTCGCTGCGCGACATGCCCATCCTCCATTCTTGCGAGGTGCGCACCTGACTGGCGGAGGACGGGCTTGTAGCCCGTCGATGAGCGTGCGGTTGGCTTGACGGGGGTGTGGGGCTTGTGGAGCTTGTGGGCCGCAGAAGCAGAGCACAGCACGCTTCTGGGCAAGCTCCGGTTGACGGGCAGTCGCTGCGCGACATGCCCATCCTCCATCCTTGCGAGGTGCGCACCTTGCTGGCGGAGGACGGGCTTGTAGCCCGTCGATGAGCGTGCGGTTGGCTTGAAGGGGTTGCGGGGCTTGTGGGCCGCAGAAGCAGAGCACAGCACAGCACGCTTCTGGGCAAGCTCCGGGTGACGGGCAGTCGCTGCGCGACATGCCCATCCTCCATTCTTGCGAGGTGCGCACCTGACTGGCGGAGTTGGCTTGGGGGCTCCGGGTGACGGGCAGTCGCTGCGCGACATGCCCATCCTCCATCCTTGCGAGGTGCGCACCTTGCTGGCGGAGTTGGCTTGTGGGCCGCAGAAGCAGAGCACAGCACGCTTCTGGGCAAGCTCTGGGTGACGGGCAGTCGCTGCGCGACATGCCCATCCTCCATTCTTGCGAGGTGCGCACCTTGCCGGCGGAGTTGGCTTGGGCGCGGTGCGCTACTCCAGCTCGAGTTCGACACGGTAATAGCGCTGCGTGGAGGCCGCGTCCAGAATGGTGGCGTTCGCAACGGTGCCAGTCACCGTGGCCAGAGGCGCCCAGCTTGGCGGTGACATCGTCGGGGAGACATCCATGCGATAGACCCGTAAAGCCGAGGCCGTCCAGCCCAGCCGGACCAGCCCCCCAGGAAGCCGCTCGATCGTCGATACACGAAGCGGATCGTTTGGCACGGTCGGGTCCGTGCCGAGATACAACTCCTCGAGGTTCGTCAGACCGTCTTCGTCGGGATCGTCGTCGGGTCCCTGGTCCAGATTGCCGAAATAGTAGAGTTCCCAGACATCCGGCAGGCCGTCGTTGTCGCTGTCCACAATGTCCACGCCCGCATCGACGGTCAACGTGTAGCCGCCGGTGGTAAACTCGGCGAAGCCCCCCACCCGTATGAACAAGGTGTGCGTACCGAAGAGATTCGCCCAGGTGAAGGTCGCCGGTGCTGCGCGGACGGTGTTGAAGCGGGCCAGCGTTCCCTGCCCGCCGATCCCGAGCAGCGTGACGTCGACATCGCGAATGCCGTTGCGCGATGCAGTGATGGTGTACTGTTTTCCAGCCTGGGCCTGGAACGAGAAGAAATCCTTGTCGGTATCGATCTCGATCTGCGCGTTCACCGTGGCCGGCAGGGCGAGCGGGGTCGCGGTGTCGGCGGTGTCGCCATGATCATCGGGGAAATTAGGATCGGCCACAGCGCCGGCCGCCAGCAGCAGGAAAAGGGCCAGCCCATAAACGCAAACGAGCCTGTCGGACGATGAAGTCGGGCCTGGTTCTGGGAGCGCTGGTGGTTTCATGGCGCGGGCGTCTCCGGGTTGACGACCATGCCAGGGTCGCCAAACACTTGGTACATCAACAGCTCGGTGGGCGAACTGCCGAAGGTGGAGAATAGCTTGAGTTGGCCGTTCATCATCGCCTCGCCCAGGGAGCGGACCTCATCGGCAGCGAGCGCTTCGTAGAAGCCTTCCGCGACACGGTCGGAAGCGATGGCTTGCGACAGAGCCGTCGGGGCGACCAGCGCCGACGCGCCTTGTGCGGCTGTCTGCAAGAAGGCCTGCGCCAGGGAGATCTGCGTCGGGCTCAGGTAGTAGCCGTTCTGGCAGGTGAAGACGCAAACGATCGGATAAAAGGTGTTGGAGAGCGATGCGACGTCCGACACCATGAACAGATTGGAGCTGGTGTTTGCGCTGCTGGCGTCCCAGCGATCGGCGGCGCCATGGCCCATGTAGCTGACGGTGAATCGGCCGGCATCGATCGCGGAGCGGATTTGCGGGTTACAGTTGCAGTCATAAAGCTTTTGCACGGTGGAAAACCCTGCCCCATTCAGGATGCCCGCCAACACTTCGGCGCTGGCGCCAAAGTTTTCGCCGGGGTTCTTGATGCGCCCGGTTACGAGGGTGGCGCGACTCCTGGCCGCATGCCCGATCGGTGCAGCCTCGAAGGCAAGAATCTTGTTCACGACATTTTGTACTTCACCATTGCTGGTTGCCAGAATCCGGCCCACGGCGACGTCCGCCAGGTTGTCCGGTCCATCCACCAGGCCCAGTCGCGTGTCGAGGCCTGTGTAGGTGTCCGTGGTGCCGCCGAACGGTGAAGGGATAACGGTTTTTGCCGCATAATTCCGATAGTTCCTGGGATCGAACGTGGCGCGCCCGGCTAACAGCACCCCCAGCGGCGGTTCGCCCTGCCAATGGTGGTAGGCATAGCCGATGAAATGGCGAATCGCTTCGGCATCTGGAATGCCGTAGCTGAACTCGTTGTAAATATCGGGCAGTGGCGCCACCACGACCCGGCTGCCCTGTACGTACCGGTTCGTGGTCAGCATGTAGACACTGTCCCGGAAGGCGTACGGCGTAACGACGATCCAGTCCGCGCCCCGCTCGGGGTCGGCCAGGTTCCGGAAAGGGACCTTCTCGATCACCGCGATCTGCTGCACGGCCTGCGTATGCGCAACGTACAAGGTCGGCGGATCGACTGTATCCAGCCCGACCTGGACGCGGACTCCATCCGAGGGCGTCGTTTCGACCCCAAAGCCGGTCAAGCGACGCGGCTCGTACGGATCGCTGATATCAAGCGCCCAGAGACCAGACGTCTCACTGAAACTCGAAACCCGATAATTCCGGGCACCAGCCTGCCCCTTGAATTCGAGCCGGTCGGAAACCGCCCTGAGTTCCCGCGGGTAGATCAGCCGGATCGTGTCGATATTGGTCTGATCCGCAAACTGTGGCCCGACCACCTGCTGCGAAACGTTCATGGTCGTGGAGGGATGCGTCAGGACGGTGGAGGAAAAGAGCGCTGAGCCCTCGAACAATGAACCGCGCGACTGCGTGATGGGCTGCTGATACCACTGAAAATCGGCGCCCATCTGACCGTTGAACCGCACGCGGCTGAGGTGATTCGAAACGGTTACGCCGACCAGACGGACACAGACTCGGGCCTCCCCGCCCGCGACGGGGAAGTCGGTCGGGAGAGCGACGGTGAGCTGTTCCAGCGGGCCTGTTTGAATACTGGTGAGTTGGCGCGAAAACCAATGATCGAGCGACTCGTTCTGTGGCAGGACAAATCCGTTAAAGAAAGGGGTGACACCCGGGAAATCGCGGCCATAGGTGACGGTCTGGCAGTGCGAATCCACGGTCGGTGCGGCACCAAGGGGAGCGCCGGAGGCCAATTCCATGCGAAGTCCTTCGCCGCCGAACCCGATCCAGTAGACGTTGCTGCCGCTGTAAAGCCCATCGAAGCCCTGTGCATAGAGCAGAATCCAGTCGTCTGGCCCCATCGCGCCATTCGTGCTGGTTGCTACCGCAACTTCGCGATCGCGGTTATAGACGCGGATCTGACTTCCGACGAGCGAGGCGGATGGCGCCCCGGCGGCCAGCAAGGCGGCCCCGGTGACCCGATACAACCCCGCGGTCTGAACGGCGAAGCGATAGTGGGCGCCCACTTCGGCACCTGCGCGGCGAGCGGCGAACTCGGAAGCGATCCCATTGGGCGCGGCAGGCACGGCTGAGTCGCGCGTCCAGGGCGGACAATCGCAAGGGTCGGCGGCGGACATCGTGGCAGGCCCTGACGCTGGTTCGATCTTGAAGGAATGCTCTTCGGTTTCGGAAGCGAACACCAGCCGGGCACTGATCTGCTCGTAATACCGGAGAGTGCGGGTCGCGGGGTTATACTGAACCGGATTAAACGCCAGCCGCACATGCGTCCTGCCACGCTGGCGCGCCTGCTCCACCTGCACCAGTTCGGCCGGCCAGAAGGCGTCCTCTCCGTAAATCGAATCGTCGGCCCAGCGGGAGGTCTCCACCTGTTCCGCTCCGTCGAGATCGAGCAGGGTCATGGTCCACGGCATCGGCGCGACATCCAGATTCGGCAAGTCACGGAAGGAGGCATTCAGAAGCTCCACGCGTGGCGATTTCCCTTCCTGTCCATCCACAAGCCTGGAAACGACCGGCAAGTCCGGGACGCCCTGCCGGAAGTGGCTCGCTTCGCCCGGCATTCTCGGGACCATTCCTTCCGGGGCGGGCTCGAGCACGAGGTCCGGCAGCAATAGATCGATCTGCATGCGATCCACATGTCCTTCAAGCGGGGTCACCCGAAGCTGCACGGTTCTGTCGTCGCTCTCGTCGGAGCGGAGCGAATTGCGAACGATGAAGGGCTCCTCTTCATGGGATGGCAATCCAGAGGGGTCTGGCTCGGCCTGGCCATGGGTCTGCGGTTCCTGTGGCGGATGATGGCGTGCCACCTGCAGGGCGGCATCGGGCTCGGCTGTGGGCCACAGGTGATGCCCGAAAACCGCGAAGAGGACTACCCCAGCGACAAGCGCACAGAGCAAAGAGACCGCCAGCGGCTTTCTCAAAAACGAAGTGTTCATGGTTCTGAAAATGGCGAAGGGGCGCCTGCTATCGGCGCCCCTTTCGCTACATCAAGCGTCTTCTCGATTACAGGCCTACGGGACGAACCCCCTCGCGATCCACGATCAGGTATTTCGCTCCGTCGGCTGTCGGCGGCGTGAAGTAGGCACCGAGTTCGCCCTGCACGCTGACGACCGCGTAACCATACAGCACCTTCGGGGCCGTTTCATCGGAAATGTCGAGAATCATCACAGGCTCCCCGACGAATCCGATGACCACATAGCGCCCGAATGCCGCGCTGCTGACCACTTCGGCCGTTCCCGCCAGGGTGGCACTACCGTACCAGACCGTGCCGCTGGTCGGGGTCGCATCCTCTTCAGCCATGCGGAGCGGCTCGTCGGCATCGACCACGGAGATGACCTCAGCGCCTTCGCCGGCGTAAATCAGGATGAAGTCATCCTCGGCAAAGATGCCGTCCGTCGAAGCGACGTAAGCGGGCACGTCAACGCCATCCACCTGAACCTGAATCCGGCTCGGGGCAATGGTGACGCCTCGCTCCAGGAGATCCTCGGCATCGATGCGGTAGGCACCCGCGCCCGACCGGGCGGCGAAGGTCGCCGTTTCGCCCGTTTCGCGCATGCCGGCAATCGCCGGACCGTGCAGCGTGGAGACGAAGCTCCAGTCGATATCTTCCAGCCAGTAGAAGTAGAAGACATCCGGTTCGGCGCTGGTGTCGAGCAACGTATAGGTCTGCCCGTCGCCCGTGCCCTGGCCCAGGATGAGTTCAGGGTTCACCTGCACCCGCGCACCCTCTGGCGAGTTTGCGCGATAGATGTTGAAGCCAAGGTTATCCACCTCGTTGGCCGTCACCCAGGTGACCAGCACACCGTCCGCCACGTGTTCCGCGGAGAAGGCGGCCAGTTCGATGTAGGTCGCTTCCTGACGGAATCCGAAGTCGCGGCCTTCCGGCGCCGGACGTTCCGGCAGATCGCTCGGCTCGAGGCCGGTGCAATCCAGCGGATAGGATAGAACGGTGGTCGGCAGCACGCCCGACATCTCCTCGATCGGACCCGGCGGCAGAAGGCCGAGCTGTTCGAGCAGATTCGCAGGCACCGTGTTCAGGTCCACCTCGACGATGTAATCGCCCGGAGGGATCGCTTCAAAGCTGTAGACGCCCTGGATCTCGCCCTCGTCAAGCCGCAGGCAGAGGCCCGGCTCGGTCACGGAGACATCCAGGATTTCCATGGTAGTGGCGTCCCGCAGGTAGACCGTCACGTTATTGATCCCTACCTGGCTCAGGTCGGTGACGCCGTCGGTCACCGCAAGGCCGTCACCGTTCAGGTCGAACCAGACCACGCCGCAGGTGTCGCACGGCCCCACCACCGAGGCAATCGCAATGACCGGGCAGCCTTCATCGTCGAACGGATCGTAGAAGAACGGCTCGGTCGGATTTGGCAGCGTTGCGCTGACTTCACGGCCCGGCACGTCCGGCAATGCCGCCTCGATAATGTATTCGCCCGGCGCGGTGGCACCGAACTCGAACTGGCCGTTTTCATCGGTCAGAACCGTCTGCACCACCATCGGATCCGGGCTGAGCCTGATCAGCGAAACTTCAATACCGCCATAGGGTGCGTCGCCGTCGTCGAACTCGCCGTTTGCGTTCGCATCATGGAACACACGTCCGCTCGGCAGACAGGTGATCTCGACGCCGCAGAAGACAACAAGCGAGCCTTCGCCCACATTACCGCATTCGTCGACGGCACTCACCACAACCGTGACTTCATTCGTAAAGAGCGAACCCGGCTCAGGCGTCTGGGTCACATCCAGCGGTCCCTCGCAGTTGTCGGTCACGACTGAAGAACCGCGAAGGTCCGGCACCACCGAGATGCATTCGCCATTCGGGCCCACCGCAATCTGGCCGACAACCGTCGGTCCAACCGCCTGCACCGTCGGCGCTATTGTATCCAGCACCGTAATGACCTGTGTGGCGCTGATGCTGTTCCCACAGAGATCCGTCGCTCTCCAGGTGCGCGTAACAATCGCGCCGCACGGCTGCGGATCGACGACCTCGTTGAAGTCGAGTTCAACCTCGCCGCAGTTATCGCTCGCGGTCACTTCCGCGGGCGCTGGCACGTCCTCAATGCACTCGACCGTGAGATCGGCTGGCACACCGGAGAGGACGGGTGGCGTCACGTCGTTCACCACGATGGTCTGCGAAGCGCTTGTGGTGTTGCCACAGGCGTCGGTCGCCGTCCAGGTCCGCGTAATCGTCTGCGGGCAGCTTGCGCCGTCCGAGGTCTCTTCAAAGACCACTGCCACGTTCTCGTCGCAGTTATCGTTCGCGGTCACGTCGGCAGGCGGCGGCACATCTTCGATGCACTCGACCGTGAGGTCGCCGGGCACGCCTTCAAGCACCGGCGCGGTCGTGTCGACTACCGTAATCGTCTGCGAGTCCTGCGCTACGTTGCCGCAGGCATCCGTCGCCGTCCAGGTACGAACCAGCACGAAGCTGTCCGCGCACGGACCGTCGATCCGCTGTTCGTCGAACTCGACCGGCACGTCGCCGTCGCAGTTGTCGAACGCCGTCACTACGGCGGGCTCAGGAATCGCGTCGCACTCCACAGCCACGTCACTGGGCACACCGGAGAGCACCGGCGCCGTGGTGTCGTTGACCACGATGGTCTGCGAGGCGCTCGCGGTGTTCCCGCAGGCATCCGTCGCCGTCCAGGTCCGCGTAATCGTCAGCGGGCAGGTCTCGCCCGAGGTTGTCTCTTCGAAGACCACCGCCACGTTCTCGTCGCAGTTGTCCGTCGCCGTCACGTCCGCCGGGGCAGGCACGTCATCAAGGCACTCGACCGTCAGGTCAGCCGGCACGCCGGAGAGCACTGGCGCGGTCGTGTCGACCACCGTGATCGTCTGCGAGGCCTGCGCCACGTTGCCGCACGCGTCCGTCGCCGTCCAGGTCCGCACCAGCACGAAGCTGTCGGGGCACTGGCCGTCGATCCGCTGTTCGTCGAACTCGACCGGTACGTCGCCGTCACAGTTATCGTTCGCCGTCACGTCTGCGGGTAATGGAACCATGTCGCATTCCACCGTCACGTCTTCCGGTACGCCGGAGAAGACCGGCGGGGTCGTGTCGTTCACCACAATGGTCTGACTCGCGGAAACAGTGTTCCCGCACGAATCTGTTGCGGTCCACGTCCGCACGATCGTCTTCGGACAATCCTTGCCGCTTTCCACTTCGCTGAAGACCACTTCGACCACCTGTTCGCAGGCGTCGATCGCCGTCACGTCGGCGGGCGGTGGCACGTCGTCGGGGCACTCGACGCTCAGATCGCCCGGCACGCCTTCGAGGACCGGCGCCGTGGTGTCGACCACCGCAATGGTCTGCACGCCGCTGACGCTACGGCCGCATTCGTCGGTCGCGGTCCAGGTGCGAATGACCATGAAGGTCTCACCGCAGCCCGGTTCGATTTCGTCTTCATACGTGACCGTCACGGGACCGCAGCAGGTGGCCGTAGCCTCGGCCTCGCCTGTGCTGGCAGGATCAATGTCTGCCGGGCACTCGAGTTCGAGGTCATCCGGAATCTCCAGGACGGGCAGCGGGCAGATGAGGCCGGCGTCGATCGTGAGATTCGTTTCCTGCTGGGCGATGCTCACCACTTCCGAGCGTCCGTCCGGTCCGGCATTGCTGTCGGTCTCGGGGTCGCCGACAAAGCGCTGCGTGAACCCGGCAAAGCCATCGGGCAGCACGAATTCGACGATATAGTCACCGGGCTCGACCTCGAAGAGATAGAAGCCATCCTCATCCGTGGTGGTGCTCTCGATGAAGTTGCCGTCGCCATCCAGGAGGTTCACGACGACACCGGGAACGCCGGGTTCGTCCGCGTCCTGCTGGCCGTCTTCGTTCAGGTCGATCCAGACGTAGTCGCCGAGGAACGCATTGCAGCTTTCGATCAGATCCACAAACGTCTCGGGGAACGGTACGCCGTGCAGGTTGCCGCCGGCATCAACATATTCGACGCGCGAGTCGGGGAACACATCCACGAGCACGTTCTGGCCCGCCGGTGCCGTGGCGGCAAAGGAGACGCAGCTCGTCGAGCCGATCGAAACGATGCCTAGATTCCAGGTCAGCGTCTGGCCGTTGATCTGCGTGGGCGCGGGATTTCCCGAGCCCGGCACGTAGGTCAACCCATCCGGAAGCACCTCAATGATCTTCACTTCCCGGCCGGCAACGCTGATCACCTGTTCGGAGATCTCCGCGAAGATGCCGTCGAGCAGCGCCGAGTTCGGAGCATTAAAGAACTTGCTCTGATCCGACGCCATGGCCTGGAGGACTTCCACCGCGAAGTCTCCAGAACCTGGGAACTGCTCGTCGAGCGCATTGAGGTCGAGACCGATCGTGAAGATCGTGGTCCCGGCGTCCTTCGCCCAGTCCGCCTGATCCAGCGCGTCCTGTACGCATACGGTGACATTCGTCGGGTTGATGGCATTCCAGCAGACCGTCCCATCGGACGTCACATTCGCCGCGCCGTCGGTGAGGAAGACCATGACCGTCGCGGCGTTGGCCCGCGCATTGGCATCCAACTCATTCTGACCCACGAGCACACCGCAGGCGATGCAGGTGATGCCTTGCGCCACGATGCCATCCACTGCGTTGGACACAGCCGCGAAGTCCGAAGACAACCCGATGTCCAGCGTGGCATCGCCGGAGTAGGTCACCAGGCTCACCCGGTCGAACTCCGGATCGAGCTCGGCCAGCAGCTTCTTCGCCGCAATCTTGGTCGATACCAGGCGATTACTGACCAGCATCGATCCCGAACGATCGATCACCATCACCAGGTCGAGCGGCTGACGGAAGGCCAGCGGGTCGCCCAGACCAATGGCGCACAGCTCGATTTCAACCAACTCGCAATCGATGGCCTCCGCGCGCTTGCGGACGTCGATAAACGGCATCTCGGAAACGACCACCTCTGCGTCGTCGTCGTCCGTTACGTTCGGACCGGATGGCGGCGTACCGACGACGAATGCACGGTTCATGAAGGTGACCTGCACATCGTCCAGGCTGCACGTGTACTCCGTCGATTCGCCCGGCTGCAACGTCCCGAGCAGTGCATCGCAATCCGGCGCCTTCGGATCGGTCACGGTCACGTTCGTCAGTGGCACATTGCCCGTGTTCTGGACCGTGATCGTCCACACGGCGGTGCCGCCAGGGAGGACGAACTGGAGATCGGGCGACTTGTCGATTCGAATGCTGGGCAAGCTTGGAACGAGTCCGGCATCAATCGTCAGGTCGTCGGCATCCACGATCACGACCGGATCACTGCGCCCGGTGTTCGGGTCGATGTTGCTGTCGACGGTCGGGTCACCGCCCTGGAACGGCGGCGAGAAGGTGTAGCCTTCCGGCAGATCCACTTCCACGAAGTAGGTGCCCGGCGGAACCTGGAACTCGTAGAGTCCGTCATCGTCCGTCACTGTCGAGTCAATCACGTTGCCGTTCTCGTCGAGCAGGCGCACCGGCACACCCGGCAGGCCCGGCTCACTCGCCGGATCGTCCTGAATGCCGTCGCCGTTGGTATCCACCCAGACGCGGTCTCCGATGACGAACTCGGGCGTTTCGACGATGACCTCCAGCGTGACCTGATCGGAATCCTCGCAACCTGGGCCGGCGGTACCGGACACCGTCACCACATTCACGAAGCCGGACTGCACGTTCGGAATGGTGCATGTATGCGAGACACTTGCGCCCGGCGCCAGATCGGCCACCGCGGTGTCGCAGGCGGGCGCGGCGCTGTTGACGATCTGCAGGTTCATCAGGGTGTCGTCGCCATCGTTGGTGACGGTGACCGTAAAGGTGACGTCGTCGCCAGCCAATACGGTCTGCACCGCTGCATCGATAGCGATGCTCACCTGCGGATCAACCACGACGACCACTTCCGTATCTTCAGCGAACAGCGTCACACCCTGGTCCACGCCATTGATCCAGAGGTCGCCCTGGTCACGCGCTACGTTCGTGGTGGTCGCAGAGATCACCGACACGCACTGGTTGGTCCACTCCTCGCCGGCATCCAGGAATCCGTTGCCGTTCGTGTCGCCGCCAATGAACTCCAGAGGCCCGCAGAGGTCGTCCGTAATCTGCACGTTGCGCAACTGGAAGCCAGGCACCAGGGTTTGCAGACGGGTGATCAACGTATACGTCACCGTGTCACCGGGGCAGGCCGGATTCGGCACGCCCGTCTTCTCCATGTTGATGCCGACCGTGACCACCTCGGCGGAGTCCGTATCGCTCACTGGAGTTCCAACCAGGTCGGTGCCGGTCACCACGGCCACATTGGTAATGTTCTGGAACGGTTCCCACTGAATCGGCGGCAACTTCTCGCACTCGAAGAGCCAGACTTCGCCGACTTCCAGAATGCCGTTGTTATTATCGTCGCCGCCAATGAACACCACCGGGCCGCAGTAGTCGTCCACCAATTCCACATTCTCGATACCGATGCCGCCGGGGTTCGTGACCTCGAAGCTGTAGACAATGACGGAGTTCGTATCGAATACCACCGGCGGATCGGTGATGCCACCGATGACCTCCTTCACCGTCTTCACCAACCGGATGCCGCCGCGCTCGAAGAGGCCGGCGTCAATTGTCAGATTTTCCTCGCCGGACTGCACCGTAACCAGGTCCGTCCGACCGGTATCCGGCGAGACGTTGCTGTCGATCTCTTCATCATCGCCCACGAACTGCGGCGAGAACTCGAAGCCGACAGGCTGGACGACTTCCACGATGTAGGTGCCAGGCTGCACCCAGAACTCGTAGAGCCCGTTCTCGTCGGTGAAGGTCGTGGCCAGCAGGTTGCCGTCAGCATCCAGCAGGTTGACCTGCACGCCTTCCAGCCCCGGCTCGTCCATCGGATCGCCCTGCAGGCCGTCGGCGTTCACGTCCAACCATACATAGTCGCCGATACGGGCCGGACGGAACAGGCCGGCATCGATGGTCAGATCGATGTCGCCACATTCCAGCTCCACAATGCCCGAGCGACCCGTCTCGACGTCGGCATCGCTGTCGATTTCACGATCGTCGCCCACAAGCGGCGTGGTGAATTCGTACCCATCCGGCGCCACGAACTCGACCACGTACTGGCCAGGCGGGAGGTCGGCGAAGAAGTACGCGCCATCCTCGTCGGTCTCGGTCGAATCGAGCAGGTTGCCGAGCGTGTCCAACAGATTCACGGTCACGCCCTCAAGACCGGGCTCGTCTTCGTCCTGGATGCCGTCTCCATTCAAGTCTTCCCAAACGAAGTCGCCAATGCGGGAGCCTTCGAATTCTGCGATCACGGTGACCGAGCACTGAGTCGCGTTGCCGCAGGCGTCGACCGCGGTCAGCGTCACGACCAGGGAGCCTTCGCTCATCGGCGTGCCGGGGGCAGGCGACTGGGTCACCTGCACGTCGGAGCCACAGGCGTCCTCGACCGTGTAATCGATCTCCGGCACCACCGGCTCGCAATCGCTCACGACAATCGGGCCGTC